>DATGOF010000674.1:0-3572 GCA_035306285.1 Acidobacteriota bacterium
ATAACGAAGGACCTGAAGGTGGAACTCGCGAAATTCTTTCTCACGAAAGCGAAGAATATTGCGTCCCAGGAACCTGTAGTAACTGTTGAGCATCCTCTTTTCCAGGTTCTTGAACTCAGATTCCGTGAGGCAACCACGACCAAACAACCTGAGCATATTCAAGCGAGAAGGTAGCTCCCCTGCCAGTCCCTGTCGGGCCAGTGTGGAGGTGGCCGAGTGGTCGTGTAGCCGGGTATAGGTCAGCACCTGGTGCACGAAACCGAAATCGCTCTCCTGCAATAACTCGTAACAAGCTTCGACATCCATGAACTGGCGGTGAAAGCGGTGCTCGTTATAGAAACGGTCCTTCTTGCGCACCAGGTCTGCTCTTAGCAAATGGGACGTCGGGGAACCAAACACGTAGTAGTTGCCGCTCAAGGATTTCCGACACACCTCGCGACCTGCCACTACTTCACATGGAAACGGAATACCGGCCCATTTCACAGTCGTTCCCACCAGCCCATAAGCGGAGACGACACCCACGCTGGGATTTCTCTCTGCCACCGCCACCATTTTCTCCAGGCACTCAGGAAATAGCTGGTCGTCAGCGTGGACGATCTTGCAGTAGCGGCTGGCAGGTGAAATCATTCGAAGTGCCAGATTATGATTGCGGGCCATCGATACCGTCTTCTCGTTCCGACAAACGCGGATTCGAGAGTCGAGCGCTGCGTAGTGGGCGGCTATTTCTGGGGTACGATCCGTACTGCGATTGTCAAGGATCAGGTACTCCCAATCGGAAAAGGTTTGACGCAACACGCTCTCTATACACTCGGAGAGATGCTTCTCCCCGTTGTACACGGGGGTCACGACGCTGATCAGAGGATTTTTTCGAATCACTTGTTCAGTCATACCTGACAAAGATGCCTTAAGCGGATTCCGAATAGCGAAAGGCACCCTGTTCCAGGATGCGGACTCGGGCAGCTGCCCGGGCCGAATCCTCTCTAAACTCGGTGAACAAACGGTTCAGCAAGCGGTTAACTGTGTGGTGCCCGTGTTCGTTCCAGTGGACATTACCTCTCTTATAATCAGCGATCTGCAAATGATCCATTCCTGCAACGAACTTTACTCCCAATCTCGTACAGATATCAGCGAGCCGACGATCCGGAAATCGAACGTCGAAGTCAGGGTTCGATTTTGAAGCCAGCATCCTAATCCCTGCCCTGCTCAGCTGAGTCTGATCAGGAATGGTCATCACAACCAGTTCGGCACCAGCCTCACGACAAATGTTGCGACCCTCACGGATCACATATTCGGCTGCTGAATAGACGCGATCGGCAAGGGGTCCAGGGTGGCATAGCTCTGCCATCAATTGGAGATATCGCCGGCGCTTTGGCGAACAGCTCCAGGGTCGCGGACTGAGATGGCGGGACTCGATTGTCCAAGACCCATCACTAATCTTTCTCACGTACGGAATTCGATAGCCCTGCATGTCTGGAGTTACCGTTTCATAGAGATCGTTCCCTAGGTAAACAAACCAAACCACCAGTTTGCCGCTCAGGCGATGGGCGTATTCTTTTATCAGCAGCAGTTCCTGGGTCATGGCGTAGCCGCAAGCACCAAGAGGTTTGATCTTTAGACTTTTATTGAGATCAGAATAGAGGTCCTGGTCATTGACCCCGTCGCCAAATGCAAACGAATCGCCTACGACCACCACGTCCGATTCATCGAGTGAATGTTTGCCCCGCCAGCCTTCTTCATCAGTGGAGAGTTGATAGACGTCGTCGGCCAACCCCCAGGCTCGGACTTTCGGTTTCGGTTTCCACCCCAGCCGGGGATGAAACTCAACGATCTCGGTCCAATCTACAATCGGGGGCTCGATTCTCTTACTTACCCAGGCTGTCAATCTCGAAACAACCCAGAAAGGAAAGATCAGGAGGACCGCCGGCACCATCAAAAGGAGGCTTATCAGGGTTAGTAAAGCGGTTGAAATCACCTGTTTCACACTTGAAAAGTTCATCGATTTATTTCGCGAGGAAGCGAAGGGCCTTTCCGGAAGTCCGGCGTTCCTGGTTGATGTTACTTAAAACAGAGTGTAGATATTCTCCTGACGTTCCTGCGTGGCTTCGGGCGTTCGGACTTCTGAGAGGATATAAAGACAGGGAAGTACCCGGAGAGCCCAGATCTCGTCGGGTCGACGCAGCTGATCAATAAACATAGAAAAGCGTCCTGAAGAACTACTCCGAAAAGTCCGCTGCCCTGGTGACGGAGGTGCACTACCCGATAACGGCTCCGGCGATTGTCGAGATACCGTCACTATCCCCGTTAGGGTTGAATCATGCCTCCTCCAGGACGAATTCCCTCTGGGACCATTCACCTCGATCTCCCTGCGAGCCCTTCTTGACTCTCCCGCGGAGAGCATCATGATCCAATGGATTGCCTTGAGACTCCACCATTCAACCAGGGCGGAAACAGCGTAAGCCAGGCGGTTCCAGATTCGATAGGGCCAAGAGAAGAAGCGTGGCACACGGAGAGCAAGGCAAACCATAGCTACAGTCAGGACTGGGGCTACGACCAGGGTTCGATTTCCGAGGCCTGCGAGTAGCCCGAACATAAGAAGGCCAACCCCTGCTGCCAGTGAAACGGAAATTCCAAAACTCTGGAGCCAGGCTCTTCTAGCGGGATAAGACGGAAGGACGATCATAAGCTAATCCAGTTCGTAGCGAGCCTGGTAGACTTCAGGATCGCGTCTTAGCTCGACGGGCTGGTCTTCCTTCATCAGTAGATAATTTTCAAGAACCAGGCAGTCCATATCGGTACCCATAAAGCACTCGAAAGCGTCCGCAGGACTACAAACAATCGGCTCTCCGCGAATATTGAAGCTGGTATTGACGATTACGGGGCAGCCGGTTAACTCATAAAAACGGCGCATCAGGCGATAAAAGCGTCCATGCCGGACTGCATCAACGGTCTGAATTCGAGCGGAATAGTCCACGTGAGTAATGGCCGGTACGCGCGAGCGCGGGACAGATACTCTCACGCGCAGATCTGGACTCCGCATGTGCTGCTTCTCTTCGTCGCTGAGTTCTACTCTCCAGTCTGTACGCACCGGTGCAACAAAGAGCATATAAGGGCTATCTTCGTCACTTTCCATTTCAAAGACCGAATCAGCAAATTCCCGAAGAACGCAGGGAGCAAATGGTCGAAAAGACTCACGAAACTTGATTTTCAGGTTCATCTTCTGCTGCATCTCAGTGTTGCGCGCATCACCGATGATGCTGCGTGCTCCGAGTGCTCTGGGACCATACTCCATTCGCCCGTGGAACCAACCGACCACCATTCCCTGATCGATCAAGCGTGCGACACGGTCGAGCAGCGCGTCCTCGTTGTCGATGCGGTCGAACCGGGCTCCTTGGAATTCGAGGTATAGCCCAATCTCGAGGTCATCAAAAGATGGGCCGAGAAAAGAACCCTGCTGACTATCGGGAGATTTCACGAAGCGATCCCTGCCGAGTTCATGGTGCCAGGCCAGCAAAGCAGCACCGAGTGCTCCACCGGCATCCCCGGCGGCTGGTTGCACCCAGATTTGATCGAAG
>DATGOF010000675.1:0-3576 GCA_035306285.1 Acidobacteriota bacterium
CATAGAAGTCGAAGGCTCCACCCAGGAGCTAAAGAACTTGTTGATGCTGACCACCGAGCGTCAGAATCCGTTCAGTCTTCACCAGTTGATTTCCAATGGAATCTACCCGGAACGACAGAAGATCCTGGTGGTGAAGGCTGCGATTGCCTATCGGGCAGCCTATGAACCGATTGCAGCGCGCATTATTGAGGTCGACAGTCCCGGGCTGACGGCTGTGAATCCTGCCCGCTTCACTTTTGAGAACATTAAACGCCCAATGTTTGGCGTCGACTAGAAGTTTCCTCTATCATCGGGGAAGAACCAACCCCTGGAAACGCGGAGGCAAATATGTGCAAATCGGAGGGCAGGCATCCTTTAATCATGTCCGAAGAACCTCAAGAGCCAAAACCGTGCGAAGCACCGGGCTCCGCTCCTGTTCGGACGAGGCCGAACAGTGCCCTTGCAGGAGTGAGGATATCCCGTCGTTACCTGATGGTGATCGCGGGAGGTGCGGTGGCTTCTGTACTCAGTGATCTGAGATCTGATGCCCTTGCCACTCCCGCTGATTACAGCCGGTATAGGGGGATTGTTCTCTTCGCAATGACGCCGATGCGTCTGAATGGAGACCGCAGAGAAGTTGATTTCCAGGGCTTCGAACGGAACATGGCGCATCTAGCTTCTCAGCCCGGAGATTTCTGTATCGCCGTAGCCGGCGCCGTGGGTGAGATTGCCGACCTGACGATCGAGGAGCATGCCGAGCTTGTCAAGATCGCCGCCGCCAAGAAAGGGAGTCGTTTTCTCATCGCCGGTGCGCGCGGCAATACAGCTTCAGAGGTTCTCGCACAGGCCAGAACTGCCGAAGCTGCCGGGGTTGACGCCGTCCTCGTTTTGCCGTCAAAAGTAATCGGAAGCCGAGGTGACGACGCGATGCTGAACCACTATCTGGAAGTGGCCAGGTCACTCAACATAGGCGTGATCCCTTATCGCCATGCCAGCACGCCTTTCAGCCTCGACGTTGTTCTGCAGTTCTCGAAGCAGCCGAACATCATCGGCGTTAAGGATCAGGTTGCTGACTTGACTTTCACTCGCAAGCTTGTTGTCGAAACCGGGGGTAAGATGCCTACCTTTCTAGCACATGAAAGGATGGCGCCGTATGTATATCTGGCAGGAGCTAAAGGCTTGACCAGCGGTCATGCCAACTACACCCTGGAACACACTCTTCGCCTGTGGGATTTGTTGGAAGAGGGGCGGTTTAAGGAAGCCATGAAACTATCGGATGTCTTCGCTAGGCTGGACGAATTGCGTGCAGAATACGGCGATATCCTTCTCAAGTATGGTCTTGAGCTCAGAGGATTGGCGGGAGGCCCGATGCGAAAAGGGCCGGTTAAACTGGCTCCCGAGGGTCGTGTCCGACTGAAGAAGGTTCTGGATTCCTTAGTTCATTCATAAAACAAACCTTACCAACTCCCTGCTGACCGTAAGAAGTTACCTTAGATAGCGAAGCCCAAGAATTATAAAAACGAGACTTTATTGATTCCGTCGAATTAGTCCGAACAATTTATTGGTATACAAAAATATTGGCAAATAGTTCTTGACTAAATCGAGCTGGCATGGCAGCATCCAGTCCCATCAAATCCTACCGTTAGTAAACGATGACTCCGTTTCTTCTGAAGGAGGGGAATCGATGAGAGTGATTCGTACAGGTTGGGTCAGCTTGACCTGCGTAATGATTGTGCTCGCTACTCAGAGTGCATGGGCCCAGACCACCGCTACATCTGTTACTGGCGTAGTCCGAGATCCATCGCGTGCTGTGCTCCCGGGAGTGGAGGTTACTCTGACGAGAGTGTCGACGGGAGAGGTAAGGAGCAGTGTTACAAACAACGAAGGGATTTACGTGTTCCCGGCAATTGAACCGGGTGAGTACCGTGTCAACGCAACGTTGCCGGGATTCAAACCGGTAACCGTCACGGGGGTTAACGTCCAGTACCAGCAGAGAGCCCGAGTTGACATTACTCTCGAGCTGGGAGAGCTGACCGATGAAATCGAGGTTGTCTCAGATGCGGTACTGCTAAACACTGAAGACGTCGCATCGAGCCTTAACATCGAAACCGAGCGGGTCGTTGAATTGCCCACCCTCGACCGCAACGTCGGGCACCTTGCAGTATTGACCCCGGGCGTGACCTTCGGCGGACGCATGGGCGCCACTCATGGACGAGGAGGACAAACGCCTCCGGGTACAACCGTGGCGCTGGTTGCCCACGGGCAGCACGAAATCAATCAGAACATCACTCTGGATGGAATCGACGCAAAGGAGCCTCGCATTCATACCATGAGCCTGATGCCGTCTCTCGATGCCGTGCAAGAATTTACAGTCCAGTCGGCAGCCTATTCCGCAGAGTACGGGCTCGGCGGCGGAGCACAGGTGCAGCTATCGATGAAGTCCGGCACCAATGACTTCCATGGAAGCATCTATGAATTTCACCGCAACAGTTCCCTGGATGCAGAGGACTATTTTCTAAACTTTGAGCTAGCACCGGGTGAGGAGCGGAGAGACAAGGACAAGTTCCGCAGCCATCGATTCGGCGCCTTCCTGAGCGGGCCGGTCATCCTGCCCGGTTATGACGGCCGGAATCGAACCTTCTGGTCTTTCAACTACGAGGGCCGGCGAGAACTGGATGATCAGCTGGAAACTGCCTGGTTTCCAAGTGATGCGATGCGAGCCGGTGATTTCTCGGAACTTCTCAATCCAGTCGATCCGAGCACCGGAGAAGCGATTCGCGCACCGATCCTGATCTTTGATCCGCTGACCGGCGAGCCCTTTCCCGGCAACATCATTCCAGAAAATCGCTTGAACCCCGCGGCTTTGAACATGCTGCAGTATGTTCCGCGGCAGGCCTTTCGTCAGACTGACCCTTTGGACTTCACGAACCGAGCGGCTATTCCAGACACCATTTCACAGAACGCCTGGTTTTTCCGAATCGATCATAACTTTAGCCAGAACGACCGGGTTTTCTTCAGAATGGCCTGGGATCGACAGGAATGGAATCAACCTTCCATCAACCCCGCCGTCGGTCTCTTCTTCTATAACGAGCCGATGAATATCGCTTCGCAGTGGGTTCATACCTTCAGTCCCGCCGTCCTGAACGAGTTCAGGGTTGGAGTAAACGCCCAGGAGGACGACCTTCAACACCCCCGCGTGAACGAGGATTTCGATCAGGATGCCCTCGGCCTGGGTAACTTTCGGGTAGTCGGCGACAATAATAGACCCTTGAGAGGGCGGGAGAATGGAATTCCTCTCTTTGCCGGAGTGGGATTCGCTCTCGGTGATGCCGGTGAGGGCGGTGGATTCAACGATATGTCTACCTTCCAGATCAGCGACCACCTGTCGATCATGAAGGGAAGGCACCAGTTTAAAATGGGTTTCGAACTCCGCCATCGCGAAATCACCCGGAATGCCGCCAATCTGACGCGAGGACGCATCAGCTTCAGCGGACTTCAAGGTGGACATGGATTTGCGGCCTTCCTTCTCGGTTACCCGAGCCGGTCTGAGACTCCCGAAGGGTTCCCGCTCACGATTCCTGAAGAAAACCAGTGGAG
>DATGOF010000676.1:0-2951 GCA_035306285.1 Acidobacteriota bacterium
GAGCATAGCCCCCTGCCCATTGCAGGCCCGTCAGCTCCCGTCGCAATTGAGCAACGCGTTGCCCGAGCTGTTCAGGCAACTGTTCGAGCAGAGGCTGCAGTTGATGGGAGCCCAGACGCTTACTCAGATCAAGCAATTCAATCCATTGCAGCTCGGCTTCCACATACTCCGGGTCTTCCACGATCGCGCGCAGCGGCTCTTGAAAGAGTGCCAGGATCTCAGAATCCGGACGCCGGCGCCGTTCTTGGATTGTCAGTCGCTTGTTCGTCAGCTTGGGAAGCATCTCGAGGACATCTTCCGTGGCGACAAGATGATTGAGGGCATCGAGAATCCTCAGAGATGTGTCTCGGTCTCCACGATCGATTTGTTGAAAGCTCTCCTCCCACAGATAAAACGACTCCTTGCGGACTCCGGAGCAGCGAACCGCACGACGCAAGGCCTGATAGACGGCAAGAGGGAAGATGCTGCGAAAATTCTCGTCGTCATAGTTCTTGATAATCGTCATCAGTGCGTTTCTGTGCATCAGGTAACGCATCTTGCTGTTGGGCTGAGTCTGGAAGGTGGCATGACCGCGATGATAAACGAGTGATTCCGGCGCAAGAGCCACCTCGTGTCCCATCACCCAGAGACGCCATCCCAGGTCGACATCTTCGAAAATCGCGAAAAAATCTTCATCGAATCCTCCAACATCCAGGTAGATGTCGCGCCTGATAAGCATGGCTCCGCCGCAGGGAAACAATGTCCGGTCCTCTGCACTGACCTCGTCGAGAACACGACCACAATCCTTTTGAAGAGCATATCCCAGGAACTGGAGAGATCCTCCGTTGAAATCAATCCGCCTGCCTTCCCAGTCCAGAATCCTTGATGCGACACAGGCCACCGGCTTCTCCAGAGCTTCCAGGCCCCTGCTTAACCAGCCGGAGTGGGCCCTCATGTCATTGTTGATAAAGGCCAGGACCGGGCCGCTGGCCTCTCGAGCCGCCTGATTACACGGATGAGCGAAACCGTAATTCAATGGATTCTCGAGAATTCGAACTTCTGGATATCGCTTACGAAGGAACTCAATCGATCCATCTGTACTGCCGTTGTCGACCACCAGGATCTCTCGCGCACCGAGTGGAAGCAGGCTGGGTAGAAGATGTTCCAGGTGGGTCCTGCCGTTCCAGTTGACTGTAATAATGGAAACGTCAGAGGCGGACAGGGACATGATCAATTTGGTGGATAAGCCGTTCCATTTCTCGATCAGACCGTTGCCGTTTTGACTGGATACGACGGCGCTCTGTCAGAGTGTCAGGCAACCAGAAAAGATTCCAAATTAGATTTTGAAGCTGTGCCACTTTTCGACTTGGAGGCTGGCGGAGCAACAGCAACCTCCACAGGGCCCGCCCCACATTTTTCGCTTCATAATTCTTTATAAGCGACCTCATATTATTGCGCTCTCCCTGGATCTCCCGCCAGGAGAGACTGCGACTCTTTCGAGTCGATCCCCCAAAATGGTGATAGACGACCGCCTTCGGAGCCGTGATCACCCGATATCCAGCCAACCAGAGCCTCCATCCAAGATCGACATCTTCATGGTACATGAAGAAGCGCTTGTCGAAGCCTCCCAGAGTCCGGAATGCCGTCGCACGAAAGAGGGCTGCTCCCGCCGATGCGAAGAGCACCTCGGCAGGCTGATCGTACTGTCCTTCGTCCTTCTCATACATTCCTCGATCCCAGCTGTACCCGAGTCGGTTCATACAGCCTCCCACCCCGTTGAGGGTATCAGGCTTGTCGTACAGCCTCATCTTGGATGCCACCGCGGCCACGTCATCTGCAGTCTTGGCAGCCCGACAAAGGTGCTCGAGCCATTCCGGCGACAACTTCATATCGGTATTAAGGTAAACCAGATACTCTCCCTTTGCCTCAGCGGCACCGAGATTGCCGGCGCGTGAGAAACCGGAATTTTCCGGAAGAGAGAGAACGCGAGCCTCTGGAAAACGTCGAGTGACGAAGCTGACGCTGTGGTCCTCAGATGCATTGTCGACAAAAACCACCTCGAAATCACGAAAGGTCTGTTTATCGAGCGTTTCAAAGAGCTCGTCCAAAAAAGGCAGGCCATTGTAATTGATGATAATGATGGAAACCCTGGCGTTTTTCATGAGTCACGGGAGTGTGCAGACAGTGAATTTCTGACTCCAGGCACTAATTTATCCCTCGCTAGCGCCGCCAACGCCGAAGAATCAAGCGCAGGATCGAGGTTTCTTCCATATCCTTCTGCATGAGTTCGATCCCTTCCTGGCGCGCATTAGCCAGAAACTGAGCATCACTCAGCGCCCTGCGCAGCGTATCCAGTCGCTGGATGGCTGACTCAACCGTGGCTGGAAACCGGGAATCGGAGACCCATGATTCCAGCCTCTCCTGAGAGCTTGACTGGAGGTTCTTGAGAGCATTTTCGTCGTTTGACGCCAAGGGACTCTTTGCGATCAGAAGCATCTGTCTGTAGGCAGGCTCTCTTTGATCCGAGCCATAACAGTGCTCATTGTAGAGGGAATTGAAGGTACGCGTGATCCAGTAGTCGGAGAAGGAGAAATATAGCTGTGTCCAGGCCTGCATCTGTCTCCAGCGTGGAAGAAACCCGCTGGGGAGTCGATAGATGGAGCGGCCTTTCGCTGAATAAAACCGGTTCACCTCCTCTAGGCTCGGAAGCCCCTGTTCTTCGTGCTCATGCAGGAAAGTTTGATTCTGAAAGAGTGACTGGAGTGATTCTTCCGCTGCTTCCACTTCTGGCGAGGCGAAGGGACCTCCGAGAATAATCCATCGGGCCGAAACCCGGTCGAGTTCTTCCAGGAAAGCGCGGCGCAGGTCGGCGGGCAGGTGCTCGAGTACATCGAGAGAAACGACCGCCTCGTAGCTCATGTCCGGCCACGGCTGGCGGTGAGCGGGTGCCGGCTGGTGCTCCGGATGATCAC
>DATGOF010000677.1:0-3692 GCA_035306285.1 Acidobacteriota bacterium
CGACATCGTACGGTCCGTGTTCCATATCGATGAAGATGAAGTCGAGATTGGAATCAGCCAGACGTGCCGCAGTGGTCATCGAGAAATTGTGGACGAAGACCCCCAGGGCAGGTTTCTTGGCTTCGAAAAGTTCAATAACACCGTTGATTCGCTTTTCCGCAAGAGAAGTGACAGTGGCCATGAGGGCGATGAATAGTGCAACAAGGGCCCATCGAGCAATGGTTTTCATGCAAAGGAATCCTTTCTTGTACCCCTCCAGATCGCTATTTCAGGTGGTCCAGTTGAGGTTCAGCGCAGTCTCTGAACGAACCGTTTCATCCGCTTCATTGCTTCCTTAAGATCCTCAAAACCGGTTGCATAGGAACACCGCACGAATCCACTCCCGCAGGGGCCAAAAGCTTCGCCAGGAACAACGGCCACTCGCTCTTCCTCGAGGAGTCGCAGAGCAAACTGCTTGGAAGTCAGACCCAGGTTGCTGACATGGGGAAAGGCGTAAAACGCTCCCCTGGGAGTGACGCAGGGGAGCCCCATCTCCTCAAAAGAATGAACGACAAAGTTACGATGGCGACGGTATTCCGAGCGCATTCGCTCGACATCATTTTCCGGGTCCTTCAGAGCTTCGATCCCCGCCACCTGACTCAATGTCGGCGCGCAGAGCATCGTGTACTGGTGGATGGTTGTCATGGCCGCGATCAGCCTGGAAGGTCCACAGCAATAGCCGAGGCGGAATCCAGTCATTGCCCAGGCCTTTGAGAATCCATGCAGGAAAAGTGTGCGCTCCTGCATCTCCGGAAGGGAAGCAATGGAGGTGTGCTCTCCTTCATAGGTCAGCTCGGCATAAATCTCATCCGAGATAATCAGCAGATCATTTTCGATCACCAGGTCCGCAATCTTCTCGAGTTCCCCGCGCTCAATCACTGCGCCGGTTGGATTATTGGGAAAATTCAGGACGAGGGCTCTTGTCCTTGGGGTAAGCTTCTTTCGCAGCAGATCGGCGGTGACTTGAAACTGTGTCTCGGGCGAGGTTTCGACGGCAACCGGAACACCGTGCGATAGCCGAATTACAGGCCCATAGGAAACGTAGCAGGGCTCATGATAGAGCACCTCGTCTCCAGGATCGACAATCGCCCGTATGGCGAGATCCAGTCCTTCACTGACACCGGTGGTAACGAGAATCTGATCCTCTGGGTCGTAGCGGACGTGGAAGTACCTTTCCACGTAGTCAGACAGACCCTCGCGCAGCTTCTGTAGCCCCAGGTTGGATGTATAACTGGTTGCTCCATGCTCGAGCGCGAACATGGCGGCATCCCGGATATGCCAGGGAGTGAGAAATCCCGGCTCGCCCACTCCAAGGCTGATGGTGTCGGGCATACTGCTGACGATGTCAAAGAAATCCCGGATGCCGGATCGTGGAATGTTCCGAACATTACGGGCGACGGTGTCAGGGCGAGACTTTAAGTCTTTCATACTGATCCTGTGGTTCCATGAGAATACCGTGATGCTTGTATGTCTTCAGGAGGAAGTGAGAGGCTGTTGAGCGAATCGACTCCAGCGGAGCCAGTTTCTCGCTCACGAAGCTGGCGACCTCCTGAAGATTCTCGCCGCTGACAAACAAAAGCAGATCGAAGGCTCCCGACACCAGGTGAACCGATTCCACTTCCGGGAACTTGCTGATCCGTCGCGCTACAAGGTCGAAGCCTCCTTCCCGCTGAGGTGTAACCTTGACTTCGATGACCGCCGTCACTCGTCTGGAGTCAAGTTTGTCCTCATCAATAACCGCCTGATACCCTCGTATCACTCCCCGCGCTTCATACTCGGCAATTTTAGACCTGACCTCCTCGGGGGACAGACCGAGTTGAGCCGCAATATTCTCGGGCGTCTCCAACGCATCATTCTTTAAAATCTTCAAAAGTTCGTCCATTGCTCGTGACCTCAAGTATTTCCGGTTGCTATGACTGCCGGAAACGAGAAACTCTGTATTGTCTCAGAAGTGGGATATCGAGAGCTATTTCGATTGTTCACTCTGAGAAGCCGGCTCCCCGCTGAACTCGATTGTGCCAAACATCGAAGGCACGTGAAAGTCGGGTCGGAGAGTCGGAGACCAGGCGAGACCGACCTTTTCGGGCCGGTTTTCAACTCGGTAGAGGTTTACTCTCCAGCGATCCCCAGGCGCCGGCGGCACGTTGGGAGCCATCGCAACGTCTTCAAACGGCAGAGCTATTTCACACGTCCATCCTCGGTCGTTGGCAGTTCCATCCACTGTGCCGTCGACTCGAACTGCCCATTTTAAATGCTTGCTATTCCAGCTCTCGTAAGGCAGTGGCTTGCGGATATCCAGCAGGAAAATATCCAGCATAGTGCCCAACGGGTTCACTTCAAGTTCTATATAGGCGGGGTGTTCGGGATTGGGGTGTATGAAGACTTCAACGACTTCCTGCGTCCACAGATGCTGGTCCCGCTGCCGGTAGGTCGCCCAGATATTTTCATCTTCCAGACGAAAGGCGAAGTAGATGAACTCGTCATCGTACACCATCCACGCTTCGGTGGGCAGGTCACTCGGTGTACCATTCTGATTGATCCGAAATGGTCCGACCGACGGTACCTGTTTCCAGACCTCTTCATCGAGGCGTCCATCGACTTCGACAGGTTGATCGGTCTTTAGAACACGATAGGTGGGGGGTTCCTGGGCAGAGGTGAGAACAGCCATCTGTCCCAGCAGAACTACAGCTATCCATGCCTTGAAAAGGATCGATCTCGTCATAATGCGCTTTATGGTGTCAGATTAGTCCCGCGATTACATTAAAATTTTTCGCATTTTCGGCCGGACCTGCTACCCTATCACGCGTGAAAATGAGAACGAAAACTTTCTTCTGGTTGCTTCTTTGTGTGGTCATTGGAGTTTCATCAACGGCGCTTGGCCAATCCTCTCGCGAGCGGCATGTGGTCTTGATTTCGATTGACGGACTGGCGGCTTTCCATCTGGTCGACCAGAGTCTGGAACTGCCCAATATACGAGGCTTGATCGAGAAGGGTAGCTGGTTTGCAAGTAGCCAGACGGTTTTTCCGAGTGTCACGCACCCGTCTCACACGACGATGACCACGGGGGTTTTTCCCAAGAGTCATGGGGTCGTCAATAACCAGCTCAGGAATCGGGAGACGGGAGAATCATTTCACGTGACCAATCTTCCTCGGAATGAATCGGTGAAGGTCCCGACTCTCTTCGATGCCGCTAAAAAGGCCGGTATGAAAACAGCTGCCTTTTTCTGGCCGGAGACTCGTGACGACCAGTCCATCGACTACAACATCCCGGAGGTCTTCGATCAGCGGGGGAACGCCGAGATTAGCGCTACCGATCCTGCATTCATTAAAGAGCTCCAGGATGCCGGCATCCCGGTCCACCTTTATTTTGAATGGTATGGTGACCGGCACCGAAAGGGAGCTGTAGATCTTATTCTTGCCGACGCCGCGGCCTACACACTGAAGAAGTATCGTCCTCATCTGACCGCTATCCACGTACTGGCTACCGATGCGATGCAGCACACTTTCGGGCCCCAGCATTATCTTGCGCGCAATGCGCTGACGGTTGCGGACGCTGCCGTTGGAATCCTGGTCAAGGCTGCTGCGGAAGCCAATCTCCTCGATCGGACCACTTTTATCGTGACCGCGGACCATGGTTTTGCGACGGTCGACTA
>DATGOF010000678.1:0-4342 GCA_035306285.1 Acidobacteriota bacterium
CGAATTCTTTAACATGTTCAACAACACCAACTTCAACAACCCGTCAACGACCGTGCTCTCTTCCCAGTTCGGGAGAATCACAAGTGCCGGTCCCGGACGGGAGATCCAGCTGGGCCTAAAGGTCCTCTGGTAATAGCTTCCGTCAAAAGGGCCAGGCCACCTGGCGAAAGCCGCCCGGCAGCCTGGCCCCAATCGGTATCATGCGATAGGGAGCTCTGAAGAGTGGGAAACCTTCGGCTCACCTTATCCAAAGGGAATTCAAACGAAATGCTGGGAAGCGGAGGCCCCGTTGGTGCGTTGGTCCGCCGTCCGAATCTAAACCACTGAGGCACGGGGACACAGCGGGATCGAACCGCCTGACCGCCACCCTGCTGTCGAGATCCGTAGACACGAATGCCGACGAGGAAGGATACCTGTCGCCCCGCAACAGCTAGGATAGCTCTACGGGTCGACACCAGTATCCTGAAGGGATGCCGTAATAAAAGCCCGGAACAAGGCGATGGCCGCAACTCCGGGTTAGAAGTTTTACACTCGCGCAAGAACCCCCGTGCCGGAAGGAGAAGACATAACTCGCTTTTCACTTCGCTTTTTCCTGCGGAGGCACTGGATTCAAGAGGGAGGCTCACCGCTCCCAGCTGATGCGGTTGGCTTGAAAGTCCAGATTCAGGCGCTTTAGTCCCAGTGAGAGGACCCCAAGTATCCCATCGGGGTCAGATTTCCCTACCGGAACGTCAATTAAATAGGCGACCAGCTCATTCCACTCGGTTGCACCCATGGAGACGTTTTCCAGACGGACTTGCTCGAGGATGGCCTTACGACCCAAGCAACGAATCTCGCTCTTCTCACCGGTCCGCTTCATCTTCACGTTCCCATCGACGCGGCGCTGATAGAGGATGATGTGCTCCGATCCGGTATCCAGAAGGAGGCTGACTCGCTGACCCCCAATCGTGAGGGGTACCGGCACGACGGGGAGCCTACCGTAGAACGCGAAGGTGAAAGCTGAGTGCTCGACAGGTCCAAAGACGATCCTACTTGCTTCGTAGTCGATCGTCAGGCTGGTTCGTCTCATCAGCTCCAATCCGATCAATGCGTCCATGCGGATGGGACGGTCCATTCCCGCGAAGGACAGCTTCCCCACTAGGGCTGGAACCTGATCAAAGCGAAGACCTCCGACGCTCAGGCTCGAGACGGTCACTTCCTGCAATGTTCGTTTCTTTCCATAGGCCTTGACCACCCTGGAGGATTCCCCTTCAAGACCTAGCCGTTTGGCGACCTGGCGGCTGATCACAGTAAAGCTCGCTCCAGTGTCCAGGACGAAATTGAGTCCGTCGAGCTCACCGATCGAACCCTCCACCACCATCAAGTGGCCATGGAGCTCAAAGGGCACGTTGTGGGTAGCCGGGTTCACGGAAAATGACGCCCCGGAGGCCAGGTATGCAGACAAAGCGGCCAAGAACGATTGCGACCACAGCCTTTTCATTACGCTCCTCCCTAACGAATGTGTTGTTCGCGTTCAGGAGTAGCGGGCCGTCGCTGAAGAAGTCCTGAGGAGGAACCAAGGATTGCCTCAGATTTGTCTGAGGAAACTCCGAGGGATCACTGAGGAAACGAACGGACTGATGGAAAAAGAATTAAAGGACTGTTAAGCAAGGTTCGAGCTACCGGATGCGAAGTTCATTTCAGCACTTTGCCAGGCTTTGGCGCGAGGGGTTTTGTGAAAGCACGTCGGCCGAGGATTTGTCGCCGCTTCGGAAATGCCGTTAGTTGGTGATGTGGCGTATGCTCCAGACGCGTCGTCGGTATGTCACCGTGATTGAGCCGGGTTCGCTTCCGAACTGCGTGCGTCAACTACTCACCGACTTAAACTCTGGGGAAACCTGACCCGCACGGGCTTTCTGCCGGTCACCGCTAAGTGCCTATGGGTTCGTTGAATTGAGGAGAAAGGGAAGATTCGCTGTTGGGCAGGTCTCGCATTGGGCTCACCGTTCGGGCATCTCTTATCGGAAGTTTTCCACGAGCATCAAATCGCTGCCTTGCAGAACCTGCAAACCGAATAAGATTGTACGATCATCGGGAGAGACGGTGAATCCTCTGAATTCCGCCCATCCGTCTGTCTCGACCTCGGCTATGTTTCTGATTTTCTCGTCCCTGAAACTGTAAAAACGGACGTTTACCTGACCATCCGGTTGCGGTCTTGGCATGAAATAGATGCCTTCTTCCGTCACCTCGAAACTGTTGAAGTTGCCGACAGACTCGAAAAGCAGCTTCTCTTCGCCACCACCAACCCGCTTTTGCCATAGGGAAGAAGTTTTGGGGTCTTCGCGCCTGGCAAAAAATAGCAGCCGTCCATCCGCCGATTCCAGTCCACAAACGCCACCGTTTCGGGTCACCTGAACGGCCTCCCCTCCCTTGGAAGGAATTTTCCAGAGTTGCAATTTGTTGTCCGAGCGGCGGGAGCTAAAATAGATCCAATCCCCTCCTCTGGACCAGGTGGGTACGACATCGTCCGCCGGATGATCAGTCAGTTTCACGGGATGCCCGCCGTTCGCGTCGATAACATAAATATCAGCCGTCTCGCCAGCTCGCATGTCGAACGCGATCCTTCTTCCGTCAGGGGACCAACTGGGTGACCCGCCAGCCGGTCCTCCAAATCTGGTGAGTTGAAGCAAGTTGGAGCCTTCGCGGTCACATGCCCAAATCTCGCAACTGCCTGAGCGAGTGGAGTCAAATACAATTCTGCTCCCGTCCGGTGAGAACCTCGGATTGGCTTCACGAGAGGTGGAGACAATGAATTTCTCTGGAGCAGCAAATTGAGTTCCTTCGCGATCGAGTCGCCAAATGTTGGCATCCGCAGTGAGCTTTGCATAAACGAGCCGACTCCGTTGCCCTGAAAATACGGCATGAGTACCCGCTTCGCCTGCTCCCTCAAGGGGACGTGGCCTGTCCGGCTTCGCTAGATCGAGTCGCCACAGGTTCCTTCGCCAGCCCCTGATCGAATAAACGATTGCATTCCCCTTGCCCGCCCAGGCAGGTGACGAGGCATCGCCGCTGTCGAACGTCAGTCGCCGGGGTTCGAGAGCGGATTCCCTTCCTGCAGAAAGATCCAGTAAATGAAGATCGGCGACTCCTCCCACGCTGAACACCCTTGTGAAAGCCACTTCCTGTCTCAAGGGAGAAAAGGATGGGCTGAAATCCCCTGAGCTCGTGGGAGGAGGTTTGGTTATTGGCACCGCTTCTCCGGTTTCGACTGAAACCAGAAAAAGTGAAAACGGTTGATCCGGTGACGGCCTTTGACTGACCGCCAACCACTTGCTGTCAGGAGACCAGGACAAATTGGGGCCTCTCTCACGACCCCATCCGGTGGTTAGAACCGATACAGAAGCCAGCTCTCGCGCTGAACCTCCTAGAGGGGAAATCAGGATTATCTTACTCTGAGCTCCTCCTTCGTTTCTAATGAAGGCTATCCAGCGCCCATCAGGCGACCAGGAGGGACTAAGGTCCAAGCCCGGATGCGTGGTGAGTCGAAGTGGCTCCTCGGCGCCAATCACTTTGACGTAGATGTCAAAGTTATCCTGGTTCCTTCCGTCCCAGGAAAGAGCCACCTGGTTCCCATCGGGAGACAGGGTCGGCTCCAACTCCAGCCCGGGATAGGTGGTCAGCGGAGATTCCTGTGGTAGTGCAAGCTTGTCGGACGCTCCAGTTTTCCAGGAAATCCACCAGACTCCGCCTAAAACCGCTATCATCAGACCCATCAGCACACCAGCCCAGGGCAGCAGTAGTCCGCGGCGAACCCCTTCGGCGATATCGGGCGGGCTCGGCGCCACTGGGGGCGACACCGCTGCGATGAGTCGGTAGCCTTTTCGGGGAATCGTTTGGACAATGCTGGGGTTTTTGGCATCGTCACCTAATGCCCTTCGCAGCTCTGAGATGGAATAGGTGAGCACTTCATCACTGACAAATACGTCGCCCCAGACCGCCTGAATGATGCGTTCTTTGGGAAGGACCTCTCCAGGGTGTCGGGCAAGGTAGACGAGAACGTCCATGACTTTCGGCTCAAGGTGAATCCTCTTTTGCGCGTTTCGAACCTGATTCAAATCCGGCTGGACCAGGTATTCACCTACGTGAAAGTCACCGTGCACGCTGTCCTCCTCCGGGAGTCTGAGAAAATGCGAGCGCTGATAGGATCTTAGCACCCCGGTCAAAGCAAAGACAAGCATTTGCCCATCAAGGATTTTATGCCCCTTTCAAGGATTTCTTGCCTGGCAAAACCGGGTACGAAATGAATCAGCGAAGCCGCCACTCCGAGAAGACAGACCTGCTATCCTCCGCGTCCTATGTGCCT
>DATGOF010000679.1:0-3572 GCA_035306285.1 Acidobacteriota bacterium
CGTGTTCTGGACTGACAGTGTCTTTTGGACGGACGGTCTCTTGAAGGCAGATGGCGTCTTCTGGACGGACGGCGTTTTCTGGACTGACTCCGTTTTCTGGACCGATGGAGTCTTCTGGACGGATACCGCTTTCGGAAGTGACTCCGTGTTCTGGACTGACAGTGTCTTTTGGACGGACGGCGTGTTCTGGACCGACTCTGTGTTCTGGACAGACAGCGTCTTCTGGACGGATAGTGTGTTCTGGACCGATGTTTTCTATGGAGACCCGGTCCTGTAACACTGCGACTGCGATTGAGGACTGAGTATGGTCGGAGGCATCTGCTCGCTCGGGGCAGGTGCCGTCTGGCCTTCTCACCTTCAGTTGCGGAATTGGGGCAAGTCCTTCCGGATCTTCTCACGAGCGGCCGTCCAAGCCGCCGCCGATTTCAAGCCGAGACAGCGCACAGGATGCAGAGGGCTTGTGCGCTTCACTTGGAATGAGTGGACCGTTCCAACTGGCTCCCCGCCGCAAATATCAGGAGGGAAACCAGGATCCCCACTGCGGTTGGCGAAAGGATTCCTAGAGATACATCCGGTGCGAGGGAAAGAGTGATGGTGATGGCCACCGCTACAATAATGGCGACAAAGGCGGTTCTCCGCCCGGGCCGCATCCAGTACAGGCCTGCCAGCAGCGGAACAAAAAGTGCCGCTGTCAATAAGCTGTAGAAGATCCCCAATGCTGCGATGACAGACGGGAGGACAATTGCTAACATGACGCTCAAAACCCCTGCCACCACCGAGATCCAGCGACTCATGGAAAGCATCTTTCGATCCTCGATTTGAGGATTGATGTAGGTCTGGTAAAGATCGCGGGCCAGCGAGGTGGAGAGCATAAAGAGGATCGCATCGGCTGAACTGATCTCTGCCGAGAAGACCGCAGCCAGCAGAATCGATCCCAGCCAGAAGGGAACGAGTTCCACCATTACTGTCGGAAGGGCGAGATCTTCGTGCGCGAGATCGGGGACTGCCGAGGCCGCGATCATCCCGAGGATGACAGGGAGAAATGCAAACAACAAAAGGACGAGTGCGTTCAGCCCGACGCCCAATCGGACGGCCCGGTCATCCCGTGCTCCATAGACCTTCTGCAGCAAACCCGGTGAGACAAAGAAGGAAGGTACTAGCATCACCAGATAGGCCAGTATCGCTTCGCTTCCTATCCCGGTCAAACTGAAATATTCGGGCCCGTGCGCCCCCGAAGAGAGGATGTTTTCCTGTAGTTTCTGCCAGCCTCCAACTGCCGCCAGGGCAAAAGGGACCGCCAGAACGAAGCCGATACCTTTGACTACCAGTTGCAGGAGGTTGATCCAGGCGGTGCCCTGCAGACCGGCAGCTGAAAAATAGCTGACTACAACGATACCACCGAGCAAACAACCGGTTGTCTTGGAGGTCCCAGCGACGACTTCAAGCACTCTCGAGAATGCCATCAATTGTCCAGCGAGAATGGCCAGGCTGATGAGCCAGAGAATTACCCCAATTGCACTCCGAACCGAAGTTCCGTACCGGTGCTCTAGAAAATCACCGACAGTCAGATAGTCAAACTTCTGCGCCCGCCGCCGGATTCGCGGGCCCACCAGGAAAGCCAGGACCAAAGATCCCAGCCCGGCAGATCCCACCCACCACCAACCCGAGAGGCCCAGCATGTAACCCAGGCCGGCCGCACCAACGGTTGAACCTGCACCGATATTGGCCGCTAATACCGTCGAAAAGAGTAGACCTGGTCCCAGGCGGCGCCCGGCAATGAAGAAATCAGGGACTCTCTTCACACTGCGAGAGAGCCATATGCCTAGCCCGATCAGGGCCGTGCCGTAAAGGACAAGCACCAATAGATAAAGGTTCATGAACGGTCAAAAATAATCGAGAGAGCAAGGAACCTGCAACTTGCACATCCTTACTGACAAACTGTCACAGCACAAATAACCTTATTGAATCCACTTGGCTAAGGTTTTTTTATGTGGGCAACGGAACTGAGGGAGGCGAGGTCAGGGGGCTGAGAGATCTCGAGCCGCTGGAAGGCCCGGCAGGGAAGTGGCTTTTAGGACGGCTCTTTTGACGGCCTTTTCAATCGTCCAGGCCGCCAGGGATCCAACCTGGGTTAGATGGGCCTCATCTTCGAGTGTTCCGGTGGAAAGGGCAAAAATCGTGTCGCCGTCCATAGGAAGATGCACCGGGTTGATCGATCGGGCCAACCCGTCATGGGCCATTTGGGCTACCTTTGTCATGGCTGCCTTCGAGAACCGCGCGTTTGTCGCCACCACTCCGAGAGTCGTGTTCTCTCCGATTCGAGGCTGGATCTGCATTTTGTTTTCGGTTAGCCATTTCATTGTATCGACCAGTGCGGTACCCGCTTCGTCTCTGGCTCCTGCCAGTATCTTGCCGGAGCGGGAATCGACCACGTCACCGATACAGTTAACCGCAACCAGGGCGGCCACTTTGAGTTGGCCGGCCTGGATACTGCAGGTTCCGAGTCCTCCCTTCATGGCCCTGGTCATACCAAATAGCTTGCCCACCGTAGCGCCCGCTCCCGCTCCCGCATTGCCTTCACGAACCGGTCCGGTTTGCGCGTTCTTACAAGCTTGATAACCGGCTTCTGCATTGGGTCGAATGGAAGGGTCTCCCAGGGAAAGATCGTAAAGAATTGCAGCCGGTACTATCGGGACGAGGGCCGACGAGGTCCGGTACCCGATCTTTTTTTCTTCCAGGTAGCGAACGACTCCTTCTGCCGCGCTTAAGCCAAAGGCACTTCCACCCGAAAGGAGGATGGCATGGACCTTATCGACGCTGTTGATCGGGTTTAAGAGGTCAGTTTCTCGTGTCCCGGGAGCAGAACCACGGACATCTACACCAGCGACAGCTCCGCCGGGAGTTAATATCACTGTGCAGCCCGTCGGCCTTTGCGAGCTCTCGTAATGACCAACTTTGATTCCATCGATATCGGAAAGGTTTCCACTTGGCATGTTCGCTTCCTCCTCCTGGAGGATCAAGGGAAGACCGGAAGCCAATTTCGCAAACTCGCGTCGGTTCATAGGACGGGTGCCTGAGTTCCTTCACTAATCGATTGTGTGCCAAGCAGAACTATAAGCCGAATTCTGTCCCCGTCTCAGCGTCCGCCACAAATGCGGGCTGAAGGCGGGTGGTGGTCATTCCTCTAGGAGCCAGGTCGCCCTGGCCCTCAAGCAGCCTACCCGCTCCACTTCCTGTCTAGCAGGAACGGGCCGGGCCAGCCCTGGTGGAGCCTATTTGGCCTTGCACCACGTGGGGTTTACCGTGCCTTCGATGTCACCATCGAAGCGGTGGGCTCTTACCCCACCTTTTCACCCTTACCTGGAGGCGGACCTCCAGGCGGTATCTTTTCTGTGGCACTTTCCGTAGGGTCACCCCTCCTTCCCGTTAGGAAGCACGCTGCCCTGCGGTGTTCGGACTTTCCTCCCCCCGGCCTAAAGGCCGAGCGGCGACCACCCGTTCTGCTTGGCACTTCAGAAGTATTCTAGCATTCCCCTCTCGAGCCTATTTTTTTTGCGATGCAGTCATCACCG
>DATGOF010000680.1:0-5490 GCA_035306285.1 Acidobacteriota bacterium
ATATTCAGTTCATACTCGATACGGTGAGGCAGTTGGATACTCTTCCTCGACAGGTCTTGATCGAGGCCAAGATTTATTCCGTAGAACTGAGGGATGAACTTAGTTTTGGTGTGGCTGCCTTTCTCCAGGAGAGGGGTGCCGCGCCGCCATCTCCGCCTGGAAATGGTGATGGTGACGGAGATGGTAACGGTGATGGTGACGGTACCGGCACGAGTTCAACAGCAGCGTCACGCCCGGCTACAACCGGATCAATTGGTACAGATCCAGGTGGCCAGTTGACAATCATGAGCCGTGCTTTTATAGGCGCAGAGCGGGAGCTGCTGGGGATCATCAATGCCTTACGGCGGAAGACCGACGTCAAAATCGTCGAATCGCCTCGTCTCCTGACAATGGACGGTACCGCGGCGACCATCAACATCGGAGCCGAGGTTCCGGTGACGACATCATCCTTCGGCGTTCCGATCCAATCCGGAACAACCAGTTTCATTAATTCAATCCAATTTCGGCCCACTGGTACAACCCTTTTGATCATTCCGCGAATTAGTGCGAGCGGAGTGGTGACGATGGACCTGGCAATCGAAGTGAGTAATGCCACTGGTCAGGCACTGACGCCGACGATCAATCGAAACTACGTGCAGACCTCACTGCTGGTTCAAAATGGTCAGACGATAGGACTGGCGGGATTAATTAGCGACTCGGAAGACGTCGGAAGAAGCCGAGTGCCGGTGCTGGGGGATATTCCAATCGTTGGTGCTCTCTTCGGACAAACGACACGGGATTCTCGCCGGTCAGAGTTGATCATCTTCATCACGCCCCACGTGATCAACGACGTTCCGACAGCCGCCGAGCTGACCCTGGACTTCAAGCGGGCGCTTCGCAGTTCCTACGAGTTTATTGAACGCAAAGAGACGCAAGAGGACGAGCTGATTGAGGAGAGAAGGCTAGAGGAACTGGAGCGCCAAATGGAACCTCAGGAGCAGCAGCAGCAGCAATAAGCTGGTGCGGGCATCCGCTTGCCCCTCGAAAGCAGAGATACCAGCCGCCGACAGGCAAGGATGCCTGTCGGTACGGAGCAGGCAAGATACCCGTTCTACTGTTTTCCTCATGCTCGCACACTCGAAGGCGGGCGAGGAAGCCCGCCTTCTTGTCGGCGCTTTGCATTTCAGAAAAAGGATGCCCGTCGCGGGCGGTTATTGGGTTATCTCAGGCAGCGTTACTGCTCATCTCTGTCTCTGTGCTTGGTAAGACCACAGAATGACAGAGTCCACAGGGGATTTGTCAGCGTTCAATGACGTGAGCGTCGAGACCAACGAAGAGACCGCGATTATGTTCTGGAATCGTGTGTCGTGAGCGAGAATTCCCTGTGGACTCTGTGATTCTGTGGTTACCGCTATCGATTTTGAAGTTGCCTGGCCTCTTGGTAGACAGAGAGAGCTTCTTGGAGCTTCCCCTCGTCTTTCAGAATCTTTCCTTTCAACATCAGCAACGTGAAGCGATTTTCGGAGGACTGCACCTGCTCGATTGTCGCATCGATAATTTCATGCGCGACAGCAAACTGATCTTTCTCTAACAATTGCTGAGCTACGATCCAGGCTTCCTGAACGACGAGCTTTTCGTGCTCTCCACTGAATTGCAGTGCCAGAATTTTATTGAATTCCTCCATCACTAGCTCGAATTGCTGCTCCTGAAGCAGAATCGAGATAATTTCATGCTGGGTCGCTGCAAAACGAAGTTTCGTTTCCAGGTCGGCTCTGGCTGGAACAGCGTCCCTGGTGTCCTGCCCTGGTACCAAACTGACCAATAAAGCCAAGGCTAATAGAAATCCCGCCAATTTCCTCATCTCTGTGAGCTCCCTGACTGAAATGGATTATTCGGAGTTTGCGGGGCCGCTATTTCTAGGAACGGGTTCTCGGTACTCTCGTTAGTAGAGAGGAAAGGGTTACCGGTCACCTGTATATTGAATTGATCAAGCTCTGCCAGATACTTCTCCTGACGCGTGCTGGTGCTTAAGTCAAAAACCAGTAGGGAAAGGTAGAGAAGAGCGGCAGCAACGCCCGTGGCGTAAATCCACCGTGGAAGCCGGAAGAAGTTCCACCATGGATGACGCGTCTCGACCGTGGCACCGGCGTGCGATCGGTCCTCGATACGCTGACTGAGCTGGAGCCAGAGATGTTCAGGTGGTTGCAGTGAAGGATCATGGCTGCGGAGAAAGGAGGAAAGTTCGCGCTGCTCCTCTAAAAACTCCCGGCAAGCCGAGCAACGGCGACAGTGATCTCGCACCTCCTCTGCCTCTGCAGGTGTCAGGTTCCCGTCCAGCAAAGCCGAAATCTCGAGCTGAATCCTCTCGCAACTCACGATTTCTTCTCCAGATATTTTTTCAGTGCGTCCTTAACGGCCAATCTGGCCCGGTAGATGTCCGTCTTTACGGAAAGAAGAGAGCGACCGACGATTCGGGTAATCGCCTCGTAACTCATGCCTTCGAAAACAGCCAGAACAAATACATCCCGATACTTAGGTCTCAGTGACTGCAAGGCCGACATTACCACCCCGTCAAGCTCTCTCGACAGTATCTTTCGTTCCGGATCCAGGTCCGGAGAGTCGTCTGAAAGGAAGTCGTAGTACAGGATTTCATCATTGTCGATTGAAACTTCCGTTTTCTTTCTTTCCCTTCGAAGCTTCTGATAGACTTCATTCCGAGCAATCCTGTACAGCCAGTATCTGAATTGACTTGAGTCCCGAAGATTACCAATCTCACTATGCACCTTCAGGAACGTTTCCTGAGTCAAGTCCTCTGCTTCTTCAACCGTGCCGATCAAGCGGCGGATAAAGTTGAAAACTGGCTTCGAGTAGAGGGAATAGAGTGCATAAAATGCTTCAAGCGAACCTTCTTGCGCTCGCTCGACGATATCCTGCAGCTCCTCGGGGCTGACTTCAGATGGCATGGAAACTGACCGGATTCCGCAATAGAGTTTGAGGCCTGTCGCGCAGCCATAAGCTAGCAGCCCTCCCTGCCCAAAAGCAAACCTAAAAGATGAAAAGAAGTGGCGAAAGTTGCAAACTTTCCTTTTAGAGTGCTATGTGGAATCAATTAGAATCCCGCGAAATCAATAAGCTAACTTTACTTAGGTCAGTAAGGCGGGGTATAAAGGACTGCTGAGATCAGGTCTTTCTGTAGTTTGGTGTAGCGGTAGCACGCGAGGAACGGTGATTGTGGGTCTGAAGCAGCGGTTCAATCAGGGGAGTTGGGGACCCTTTCTTCGTCTGGGCTGGTATGCTGGAGCAACAATACTGGTGCTCTCACTGCCGACTTTTAGCTTTTTGGTGCCTGAACTGAAGAAGGAAGAACAATTAATTTTGGTCAACGCTTCCGCTCCCGATCCCGAACTGAAGGCTGATACAGTCGAAGCTCGATTAGCCGCGCCCAACCGTGTAGTCGCCTCATTTCGGAAGCCTACCCGGGAAATTGGCTCCGATTCATCGAACGGCTTCATGAATCGAACTCGGGGCCGAGTACATACTCCTTCGCGGCAAAATCGTCTGCTTCCAGTCAGGACCTCGTCAATTGAAGCTACTTTTCTTCCAGAGAGGTCAGATAGCGTTTCATACCAGCCGTCTCCTCGAAGGGTGCTCACTCCGGCCGGCGAATTGCGACTCGGCGGGGGGGCGAAACCGATCTCCAGCAGAATTATTAGACCTCGTGGTTCTTCTAATGACACAGACATCGTTGAGCGCGGGTATCAACTCGCACTTTTGAACCTGTTTGAAGACACTGCGCTGGATCCGTCTCTGGCGACCAACGGTGGTAATCCCTTCCAGGACGCCCTGGACCAACAGAATAAGAACAATGACGGAACTTCAGACGCTCCCGCCCATCAGCCACCGCCGCCGGCAGCCGATCCACCCCCGCCTCCGCCTCCTAGCACTGGTCCTAGCCTGCCGGCTGACCCGCCGGTCAGCGTACCGGATGGAGCCTCCGGGGTGAGTTCTCCGCCTGAATCCCTTTCATTTCTGATCATCGGTGACTTCAGCGGCCAGGAAAGGGTAAAACGCGCCGCCCGTCGAAATACCGGTGAGTTTATTCTTGAAGACGGTGGGCAGATCAGCCTTTTGTCGGGCACGTTTGGAATTCCACGGCTTCAGTTCCTGTTCGAACCACAGGATAAGTTTGTTGTGGGCGACCTCAACGGCGACGGTGTCGCCGATCTCATACGGGCAAGTCGCGCCTATTTCGGAACGATCCTGGAATCCTATATCCGCAGTGATTCGAGATACGAGCTGAGCGCCAGGAGCTTACTTCCCTATCAGAACATCGGATGTATGGCTTTGTTCGGACGCGGTACCGACGGCTATCCCCAGTTGGCTGTGGTCATTAACGGCAACCCGAATCTGATTTTCTTCTCGATTAGGCAGAGCGACTTCCGTTACTCACGAGAGCTGTCCTTGCCCGTGGTTCCGGCTTTGCTGGCCGAAGTCGCTCTTCAGGGTCCCTATGACGAGAGAAGGCTGTATGTCCTTGGATCTTCATTGAATCGAGGTTATTATCTGAGTTCGCGATTTTCAGAAAGCCTGCTTTTTTCATGGAATCCACTACCAGCTCAGCTTCGCAGCTATGAGATTGAAGTGTCTCCCGACACTTTTGCTGAATTCCACACGCTACGGATCAATCAGCGGACGCTCTTGTTTCAGCAACTGGAGGGGGGACTCAATTTTCTGGCCGGGGTAAACCTGGGAGGCGGGCTGCCGATGCTCCTTCTCGGCGATTTTTTCGACGCCGGTCATTGGCAGATGGTCTACTTCCCATGATAAAGTGACAAGAAATTCACCTGCTAAAGCAGGTGGGACCAGAGAAAATGCAACTTTCTGGTTTTTTTTGCATCTTTGACTGGCAACCCGCAGGGGTCACCAGCTAAGCTAAGACTGTTTTGACGGAGGAGATCTTCCTTTTATTCGAAGTCTGGGGGGGAAAATCGTTCGGATACAAGTTCTGAGGAGAACTAAAAACGGGTTCTAAGTTTCTTTTAAGCCTAGTAAGGAGTGAAAGCATGAAACGTGTGAAACTGATCCTTTTGTTGACTGTAGCTATCTGCCTCGGGTTGACAGCCAGCACCATGGCCGGACCAGCCAGCGCGGCCGCGAGCGACACCGTGTCATTCTCAATGCACATTGACACAACCGCTGCCCGAGCAGTATTCGCCTCTTTTCTTTCCGTCATTCCGAATGCGGATCCCGATCAGAGCGTTGACAGCGCTATTTCTGTGAGCAATGTGTGTGCCGCTCCAGCCGAGGTCGTTGAAACCGGTCTGCTCGGCGACGCTGCTGTTGCCCCTGGAAATGGAAACGGCAACGGCAACGGAAATGGTGGCGAGAACGGCAACGGCAACGGAGATGGTGGCGAGAACGGTGATGTGAGTGCGGCTGTCGGCTCGGATCACGGTACGGTAACCATCTACCTGTGGGATCGCGACGGAACCCTGATCACCCACACCACGG
>DATGOF010000681.1:0-2209 GCA_035306285.1 Acidobacteriota bacterium
CAACGTAGCTGCATTGACTAGATGGGGAATCGATTCTCGAAATTCCTCCCGGCGAATATAGAAGTTGGCAACTCTCCAGTGATAAGAAGCGGCATTGGGATTCAGCTCAAGAGCCTGCCGATAAGCCGCTTCCGCTTCTGACGGCTCCTCCAGTTCGATCGTCCTCCCCATTTCCAACCAGTACCGCCAGCTGTATGGGTTGAGCTCTAGAGCTCGCTCGAGGTGTTGACGCCCCTTGGCGGTGTCGAGGTAATCGATTTGATCCCGATAAAGCAGACCTGCAAGGAAATGATATTCGGGCCCGGTCGGATCGCGTTTAATGGACTCAAGGACCCCTTCGAGACTGGGATTTTGTGCAAATACGCCCAGGGCAGACCATCGATTATAGACACCCCATCCCGCCAGTAAGAACAGTAGTGCCAAGAATAAGCGAACGCAGAGTGTCATCACACTCGTCTCATTCCAGGCTCAAAACTCGCTTCGTACACTTCGATAACCCAGCTCAGTGCAAGGATCAGACTGAAGATCATCCAATTGGCAGGAATTTGAAGATTGAAATCCACTAGACTGTGCAGGAGTAGAGCCGCCATCGCTCCTGCACAGCCAAGAGCGATCCCCTGAGTCCAGGGGTCCAGCGAAACCAGGCTGGTCCGAATTGCCCCCCTCAACCGCCACAATACGAAGATCCAGAATACAAGGGCAGCCGGAATCCCCCATTCGGCAACGGTCTGAAGGTAGTCGTTATGGGTATGCAGAAACAACGTATCGCTCCTCCCTGTTTGATAGGGCCGAAAACGCCATCCAAACATACCCGGACCAACTCCGAAGAGCGGATAGTCACTGACCATCTCAACCGTCGCCTGGTAGACGCGGAGACGAGTCGGCAAATCAACTTCCACCTGGCCGAAGCGCTCCAGCAACGTATTCACACCCACCCAGGCACTCAGTCCAATGGTGAGTGCTATCAATATCGATATCGACCAGCCTGAGAGAGCACCTCCTCTCCTCTTCTTGAGGAAAAGGAGGATGCCCATGAGAAGTAAAGACGCTGCCAGCGAAACTGCCCCCCCTCGCGATTGTGAAAGCAACACAGCCAGCCCCATAAAAGCGCAAGCAAGTAAAATGATCCATCCCCATGCATAAGCCTCGGAATGTGTGTACGGGCGACGGCGTCTGCGTATCGTGAATCCTGCTACCAGGGCGCCCATTGCGAAGGGAATGACCATGTTTAGAAATCCCGCAAAATGGTTCGGGTTGATGAAGGTCCCGGTTGCCAGACTTCCGACGTCACGTTGGTAGCTTCCAATATAGTCGACTCCACCAAGCGACTGGACGAGACCGTAGAGGGCTTCCAGACTCCCGGCCAAGATCAAGAAGATGGAAATGAGACGAATCGCTGTTGCATTTTGCCAGGACAGGGCCAAAATCAGGAATGCGGTCACCCATCCCAGGCTGAGTAGAATATAGCCCCGCGCCTCCAGTGTGTTGAGCCACCACGACTGGAACAACAGAAAAGCACCGATTAGAAGAAACACCTGAAATCGCCGGTCTTGTAAAAGCTTCCTGGGCATCACCCACACCCCGAGTCCAGCGGCAGTCAGCATCAGCAGGAAGGTACGGTACTGGGCCAGCAACTCCGTAGCACCGTAAGATTTCAACGCGAGAAAAAGCGCGAGGATAGCAATCGCAGAGGAGACTGTTATGAGAAGCTTCCTGGAGCGGTCTGGCCAGGGGTTGTAGACAAGTATTTCCGTCCGGCTCCTCGAACGATGGCGGGGTTGGGGGACAGCGGTTACACGGTCCGGGGGCTGCCTCACGGGTTGTATTAGCACCGATTTTTTCTCGTGATCAGGGCGGCCATCTGGTGGGTTGGATGCCGCGTCAGCGCACGGAGACCACACAGGAGAACCAGAACCCGCGGCGGCGGCTAACGCCTCACCGCGGGCTCTTCTTCTATTTTCGTTGTACCCTTTCCGAGGTACGCCTTTTCGGTTATCGGACAGAACGCTAATCACGCCGAAGTCGTGAGACAATCCACTAGCCTGGAACCAGCCGAAGGCGCCACCCCAGGATCTTGCATTCAAGACGCGATTATGTCCTGACGGAAGAGGATAACTTCAGTCGGAATTTGTGCTGTACCTACAGCACTTCCGTACAAGTGGCTGTAGAATTACGGCCACGCATCACTCGTCGGGATCAGGCAGTGGAG
>DATGOF010000682.1:0-6761 GCA_035306285.1 Acidobacteriota bacterium
TTATTGTTGGAGGCCAGTGGAAAGCTTTTCAAGTGCTATGCGCATTTTCGGGTCACTCTCACGCAGCTTTTCAACCTTTCTAATTGCATGGAGAACCGTTGTGTGATGCTTTCCGCCAAACTGCTTTCCGATCTCCGATAATGAAGCATCGGTCAATTCCTTGCTGAGGTACATTGCGACCTGGCGGGGCTCGGTAATTCTCCTTGAATTGCTCTTGGCCTTCAGATCAGAGACATTGATCGAGTAGTGCTGAGCAACCTCCTTTTGAATACCGTCGATTGTAATCACCCGTGCTTGGTTCTCAGTGATGTTCTTGAGAACACGCTGGGCGAGAGCCAGATCGATTCGTTCTCCGGTTAAACTGCTGAAAGCGGCCAACCGGACCAATGCCCCCTCTAACTCTCGGATATTAGATTTGATGTTACCAGCAATAAAGAGGCAAACTTCATCATCCAACTCGACATGCTGTGCTTCCGCCTTTTTTCTCAGAATGGCGATCTTAGTCTCCAGGTCGGGCGGCTGAATGTCTGCAATCAGGCCCCATTCGAAGCGGCTGTGAAGACGCTCCTCCAGGGTCGGAATTTCCTTTGGAGGAGAGTCGCTGGAAATAATGATCTGCTTCTGAGAGTCATATAGCGCGTTGAAGGTATGAAAGAATTCCTCCTGAGTCCGCTCCTTGCCCGCCAGGAATTGAATGTCATCAATCAGAAGCACGTCGATATTCCGGTACTTTTCGCGGAAGCCGATCATCTTATCGTATCGAATTGAATGGATCAGCTCATTCATGAAGCGCTCAGAGGGCATATAGGTCAGCCTCAGATGAGAAAGATTGCGGCTGATACGGTGGCCAATGGCATGCATTAGGTGTGTTTTTCCAAGTCCAACGCCCCCATAGATAAAGAGGGGATTGTACGCTCGCGAGGGCTGTTCTGCCACGGCTAGGGCAGCGGCATGAGCGAATTGGTTACTGAAGCCTACCACGAATGACTCGAAGGTGTATTTGGTATTCAGATAGGCTGAAGCAGGCGGGTTAGGCTCCTCTCTGCTGCTGTCGCGGCCGCTTCTAGATCGATCCGGAGGCCCTGCTTCTTCATCGGGCGCCAGAAACTGCACGTGAAAGTCCTGCATTTCGAGCTCCGCCAGAGCGGCCTCCAGAACACTCGAATAGTTCTCGGCCAGCCAGTACTTGAAATGCTTGTTAGGGACCCTGACATAAAGCTTCCTACCCGTAAGGTCTTCATGGTCCACAGCAGTCGGGGCAAACCAGAGTTCAAAGTTCTGAGAAGAAATGCGACTTTCGATCTTGGAGAGAATACGGTCCCACAACTGCATTGCTTCGACTTTGTTTCCTCTTCTATTAGCAAGGAGCATACGCTTACCAAATTACCTGCATCGTGATCGTCTGGACGGAAAATCCGGCAGCTTCCTCTTGTGAGCACCAGCATCGAGACGATGATAATCCAACTCTCGGTCTCCAGAATCAAAGGTCCGGTGATCCCCAATTGCGCGCACGTCGACCGCCGTATTTTCCACACAATTTCCACAACTGTGGAAAAGTTTGACTATAGTGGGAGCCAGCCTCCGGTGAAAGCGAACCTCTACCGTACCATGCACTCTGACTGGCTTCAAATGAATTTTACAGAGCGCCGACATTTAGTCCCTAAATATCAGCAAATAAAAGGCTTGATTGTCTTTTCAGCAGGCCGCTGTCCACCTCCCAAGCCGGGATCTTCAGAATAGACTGGCGACTTGATTCCGGCAAGAGGGAGAAGGGCGCATGCGGGATGCGCGCCGCGAGCAGGAATCAGTTCACGGACACAGCGTGTACACCCGGTGACAGCGTCGCAGGCTGTGCTGAAAAAGGGAATTAATCCTGGAAGTGGGGTGCCAACCGGTCAAAGGCAGAGGAAAGATCCTCCGGAATCATGCGGGTTTCACCAATTACAGAAACAAAGTTGGAATCCCCAATCCAGCGGGGGACAATATGGAGGTGCAAATGCCCCGCAACGCCGGCACCCGCACTTTTGCCAATATTGAACCCAATGTTGAAACCATCCGGCGCATAGGTTCTCCGCAACACTCCTTCCACCTCACGAGCCGCATCAATCAATTCCTTCAGTTCTGCGGGATCCGAATGCTCCAGGTCCGATACGTGACGGTTCAATACCACCATCATATGACCGGAGGTATACGGGTACCTGTTCAGGATCAGATAGATATGTGACCGGCGGGAAAGTATCAAATTTCTTGCATCCTCTTCCCGGGGACGGCCTAATAGCTCGCAGAATATGCACTCTACTGGAGACCGACTCGATACGTAGCGGTAGCGCCAGGGAGTCCAGAGAAGATCCATCTAGGAGTTAATTAGTTCCTTCAGTTCCTTGCCCGGTTTGAAGTAGGGAACTTTCTTGGCGGGCACGTAGACCTTCTCGCCGGTTTTTGGATTTCGGCCCTGTCTTGAGGCCCGCTCACGGAGGCGAAAGCTTCCGAATCCCCTTAGCTCCACCTTGTCGCCCCCTTGCAGCGATTCGATAATACTGTCCAGCACCGTTTGGACAATAACCTCTGCATCTTTCTTGCTCAGTTCCGAATTCCTGGCCACCTCATCAACAAGTTCAGCTTTCGTCATTCTTGTTGTCTCCTTTGGCTTGCTCAACTTCTTGCTCGGCTTGCTCGGCCCCCTGCTCGGCACGGCGCTTCAGGGCACCCAGCTGGTCTCCGGCGATTTCGGCGATAGATGTCGTGGCTTTCTCGGGAGAGTAGCTCCACTCTTCTTCTCGTTCACTGCTGTCGGTCAGGGCTCGAATGGAAAGACCGATCTTTCGCTCGAGGAGATTCAGCTTGATGATCTTGAACTCCGCCTCCTGGCCCACCTGAAATTCGTCTTCCGGGTTTTCGATTCGCTTTTCACTCAGCTCGGAGACATGACACAGCCCTTCGATGCCTTCCTGTATCTCTACAAAAGCTCCAAAGCTGGTCAGCCGAACAATCTTTCCGGTGACTACATCGCCTACTTGGTGCTGCGAGAAGAATTCTTCCCACAGATCCGGCTCCAATTGCTTAATACCCAGCGAAAGCCGCTGGTTTTCAGCGTCCACATTGAGTACAACCGCTTCAACTTCTTGTCCTTTCTGTAGGACCTCAGAAGGATGCTTGATTTTCTTAGTCCAACTTAAGTCAGAGACGTGAACCAGACCCTCGACCCCTTCTTCAACTTCAACAAATGCTCCGAAGTCGGTCAGGTTCCTCACAACCCCTTTGACAATCGAATTAATCGCGTAGGTTTCTTCTACCTGATCCCACGGATTTGGCTCTGTCTGCTTCATACCAAGCGAAATCCGCCGGTTCTCAATATCGACATCAAGAACCTCGGCTTCGACTTCATCGCCAACATCAACCATCTTGGATGGGTGTTTCAGGCGTTTGTTCCAACTCATCTCCGAAATATGGATCAAGCCTTCGATCCCTTCCTCGAGCTCGACAAAGGCGCCATAGTCGGTGACGCTGACCACTTTGGCGTTGACGCGAGCACCTTTTGGATAACGGCGATCGGCGCTAAGCCAGGGGTCCTCGGTGAGCTGCTTGTAGCCAAGAGACACTTTTTCTTCCAGGCGGTCGAACTTCAGTACCTTTACGTCAATCTGATCACCGATGCGGAACAGGTCGGACGGGTGGTTAACGCGTCCCCAGGACATGTCGGTAATGTGGAGCAAGCCATCGATACCGCCCAGATCGACAAAGGCGCCATAGTCGGTAATGTTCTTGACGACCCCGGTAACGACCTTGTCCTCCTGAAGAGTCTTGAGAGTTTCTTCCTTCTGCTTGTAATACTCTTCCTCGAGTACGGCTTTCCGAGATAACACGATATTTCCGCGGCGCTTGTTGACTTTAATGACGCGCACTTGAATCTGCTCGCCTCGAAAGCTGTCCAGGTTACGAACCGGATGCATATCCACCTGGGAGCCTGGGAGGAAAGCTCTGACCCCGATATCAACGGCAAGGCCGCCCTTTATCCGTTCAATCACACGACCGGTGAGGATCGATTGTTCTTCGTATGCTTTTTCGATCGAATCCCAGACCTTCATACGCTCGGCCTTCTCGCGCGAAAGGACGATTGATCCTTCCGGCTCGATGCTCTCTAGCAGGACATCCACCCTGTCCCCGGGAGCGACCGAGACGTTGCCCTCATCATCTCGAAATTCGTCGATCGGAATAACACCTTCCGACTTGAAACCTACGTCGACCACGACGTTGTTCTCCGTCACTTTGAGCACTGTGCCGGGAACGACTTCTCCTTCAGAAAACTCCTTCAGGCTGGAGTCGTATTCATCCAGGATTGCCTCGTAGTCCACATCTCCCGGAACCTCGATAACAGGCTTCAAGGCCTGGATATCGACTGGGCTCTCCTGTTCAAGTTTCTTGTCAGTGGTTGACGTCATTCACATAAACCTCCTCTAAAAATTCTATCAGTCCGAGATCCGCCGCTCGATAAACGTGGCGGGAAGACTTACCAGGAAAAAGTCCCCGGAATCTCGCTATTCACCCCTTTTAATTCATGGGAGCGGGGCAGAACCCCGAGAAAAGAGCACCTACCGGGAATTGGGAAAGGTCGATCGTTAACGAAGCTTGAAACAAATCCTGATAAATCCTTGTGGCCCAGACTTTGAAGTGTTCCTTATACCGCCTGGCGGAAGAGCTTGTCAAGTTGCAATGGCTGATTCTCCCCCGTTGCGGGCCGCTCTCTCGGACTTCATTGTCTTCGACTTCATTATCATTGTTCTGTTAAACTTAGCAGTTCGATTGCAGGGAAGACGACGAGCTTGACCGGCTCCGCACAGCTCCGATGCGAATGAAACCATCGAATCCGATTTTCATCCTAATATGAGCGACAATCAATAATTAAGGAAAGAAACAATGAAACCTGAGATACATCCTGCATATGAAAGGGTCCGTGTAACCTGCACCTGTGGTGCGGAATGGGAAACGCGCTCGACTCGCGGCGAGGATATCCGCTTGGAAATTTGCTCCACCTGCCATCCTTTTTTCACAGGCAAACAACGTTTTGTGGACACTGCCGGTCGAGTTGAGCGATTTCAGCGTAAGTACGGTAACGTCATTGGAAAGAATCGCAAGAAGTGACTTCTAGCCTGACGTTCCCCGTCAAAAGGTGATCCACCGCCCATGTTTGAAAAACTGGATAGTCTTGAAGAGCGCTATCAACAGCTCTCCATGCAGTTGAGTGATCCTGAGGTGACCTCGGACCCAGAACGCTACAGAAAAGCCGCACAGGCGCACTCCGAGCTGCAGGAGATCGTCGAGCATTATCGTCAGTACAAGTCCATAGCCGCGGGGATCAAGAGCACTCGTCAGCTGATCGAAGAAGAATCAGATGAAGAGTTGGTCCGAATGGCACGGGAAGAGCTACGCAGTTTGGAAGATCGTTTGGAAAAGTGCCGTCAGGACCTCCGGCTGCTCCTGCTGCCCCGAGATCCCAACGACAAGAAGAATGTCATTCTGGAGATTCGCGCTGGAACCGGAGGAGACGAAGCGACTCTCTTTGCCCAAGAGATTTTCCGCATGTACAGCCGCTACGCCGAGGCCCAGGGCTGGAGGACCGAAGTTCTCGACGCTCATTACTCGTCGATCGGCGGATTGAAAGAAGTCACGGCCATGATCAGCGGGAATAACGTCTACAGCAGGCTGAAGTTCGAAAGCGGCGTCCATCGAGTTCAACGTGTCCCCGAAACGGAAACTCAAGGCCGTGTCCATACATCGGCAGTCACGGTCGCTGTTCTTCCGGAAGCCGACGAGGTTGAGGTCAAGATCGATCCAGGCGATCTGAGAATTGATACCTTCTGCTCATCAGGGCCGGGAGGTCAATCCGTTAATACCACCTATTCAGCCGTGCGGATCACACACATCCCAACCGGAGAAGTCGTCACTTGTCAGGATGAGAAATCCCAAATCAAAAATAAGGCGAAAGCGCTCAAGGTCCTCCGCTCGCGGCTTTATGAGAAAGCCCTCTCCGAACAGCAAGAAGAGATTGCTGAGCATCGACGGGCTATGGTGGGTTCGGGGGATCGCAGTGAGAAGATTCGCACCTATAATTTTCCGCAGAATAGGGTCACCGATCACCGCATCGGCCTTACCCTCCATCGCTTGGACGCAATAATGGAAGGAGACCTGGACGAGATTATCGACGCGCTGGTAACTTCCAGTCAGGCGGAAGCACTCAAAGACCAGGCAATAGCTTGATTGGAGGTTTCAGGTGAATCATGTTGAACGGGCAGAAAATCCACATCAATCCCAATTCAACCCTTCGCTCCGCACTCGTCCAGGCAGCGTCTTTTCTGGAATCGCGAGGGCTCAGGGAGCCCCGGCGTGATGCGGAACTATTGCTTTCTCATCTCCTCTCCAAGGACCGCGCTTACTTGCTTGCCCATCCCGAACACCGCCTGACGGCGGAGCAGTCGGTCCGACTTGCTGAGCTTTGTTTGATTCGGGGCCGGCACTATCCGATCCAGTATATTACCGGCGTACAGGAGTTTTATGGGCGGGACTTCCGCACGACTCCCGCCACCCTGATACCTCGTCCTGAGACAGAGCTCTTAATCGAGGTTTGCCTTCGACTATCTACCGATCTTCCGACCCCGCTCGACATCCTGGACGTCGGGACGGGTACCGGTTGTGTTGCTCTAACCCTTTTGCTGGAACTCTCCGGGAGTCGAGCCGTCGCTACCGATATTTCGATTAGTGCTTTA
>DATGOF010000683.1:0-5893 GCA_035306285.1 Acidobacteriota bacterium
TGCCGCTATCGCCCGCCCGGCACTCTACTCAAAAGAATCAATCTATCGGTTGATGCACCAGAAGGTGAACAAGCATCTTGCGATCGTCTGGGCATTGGCTGCAATCGTTACCTCAATTTTCTGGTCTACAAACCAGTTTGCAGTGGCGGCGGCCTGTCTGTCCGATATTGGTCTCGCTACCAACTGGTTCAGTACTTCACAGACAGCCGGAGTCAAATGGCTGTTCGGTCTTGTCATAGTCGTTGGTAGCATCCTCCTCACCTGGACTTATGGGAAGGAAAAGGGTACCGGCATTCGATTCTATGAAGCAGTCCTTAAAGGGATGATCGGCTTCATGGTCATTTGTTTTGCTGCCGTTGCGCTCAAGACAGGAATTGCCTGGGATCGCCTGTTGGCTGGTCTTCTACCGACCAGCTTTCCGTCTGAGTCTGCAGACCAGACGATGGTCCTGGGAGCACTGGGTTGTGCCGTCGGTATCAATATGACCTTTCTCTTTCCACTCAGTCTGCAAATGCGGGGATGGGGCAAGGAGCATCTCAACCTGGCCCGTTTTGATCTTGTCGGCGGGATGTTGCTTCCCTTTTCGGTAATCTCCACTCTGATCATCATTACCTGTGCAAACGTGCTCCACCAGATGAATGTGCCTCCCGAGGGCCCTGCTGAAGTGGCGCAGATTATGTCGCCCCTGTTTCAGGACACGTTCCTTCCGGCAGTCACCGGGCGAGTACTGTTTGATCTCGGCATCGCCGCCATGCCGCTTTCCACCATCACCATTCTGATGCTGATCAGCGGCCTGGCGCTTTGTGAAATCCTGGGAGTCCCACACCAGTCGAGCTGGTTCAAGATCGGCACCATGCTTCCATCCGTGGGAGTTCTTGGTGTCGCTTACAGCGCGCCTTTTTGGCTCGGTCCTCTGATCTCCTCCTTCGCGTTGATCCTCCTGCCGATCGCCTACCTCGGTTTCCTCCTTCTTTACAATCGAACCAGGGAGGGGACCGAGACAGGCCTTGACTCTCGCAGGAACCTCTGGAATCTGGCTATGCTGGGTGTGCTGGCGATTACCATCATAGGCGCTTCCTTGAAGGTTCTTGACAGCATTCGACAGCTCTTCTGAAGTACGCCAGCTAGAAGGGTTTGTATATTGCCAGGTATGCTGCTGCGCCGGCCAGAACCAACGATAGCCACCAGAGGGTTGAGGCAAGTTCGACCTTACGACTGGCAACCATCATAGCTGCGCCGAAAAGCAGCCATATCAGTAGCTTCAGGAGCAACCAGACTGGAAACTGTGCCCCTAGCCCCAGGCGGGCCATTAATCCGAACCCCGCCACCAGGACCACAAGCAGTCCGATTCCGTTGGTAATCGCTCCGAGACGACGCCAGCCCGCATTCGACGGCGCCAGGGAGTGAACCACGACCAGACCACCAAATGAGAGCAGGATCATGAATACGCCAACCAGGTGAATCCACTTGTATGCAAAATAGGACATCGAATTACTTTCCTGTCTATGGAGTTCTGAACTGGAACGCGAATAACCTCTGGAGGAGATTATTGCAGCTTGCTCTTCAATGACTCAAGCAACGAGCGGAAACGAACGTCCTCACGACGGCGTTGATCAACCTTGCGAATGGCGTGAAGAACCGTCGTGTGATGCTTTCCTCCGAAGGCGCTGCCGATTTCACTGAGAGACAGTGACGTCATTTGCTTGCAAAGAAACATCGCAATCTGTCTCGGTTCTGAGACACTCCGCGCGTTATTACGAGAACAGAGCAACGAGGCGTCAATGCCGAATTGTTCCGCCACAACTTTCTGAATCCACGAGGCATTGAACACTCTGGCACGTCGCCTGGCGATATCTCTTAGTATGGTCCTGGCGGAAGCCAGCGAGATCGCTTGTCCGGTGAGTCTTTCATGTGCAACCAGACGATTGAGGGCGCCTTCCAGAGCCCGGACATTGGACTGGATGTTCTCGGCAACAAAGAGCGCAACCTCAGGAGGCAACTCCGCACGCTGCAGCTCTGCCTTCTTGCGAAGAATGGCCACCTTCGTTTCCAGGTCCGGCATTTGCAGGTCAGCGATCAATCCCCCTTCAAAACGACTGGATAATCCTTCTTCCAACGTGGGGATCTCACTGGGAGGTGAGTCACTCGAAATGATGACCTGCTTTCGCGCCTGGTGAAGCGTGTTGAAAGTGTGAAAAAACTCCTCCTGGGTTCTCTCTTTTCTTGCCAGAAACTGGATATCGTCCATCAACAAGACGTCAACGCTTCGGTAGCGGTTGCGGAAATCGATTGTCTTCTCGAGACGGATGGCCTGAATCATCTCGTTGGTAAACTGCTCGGCCGACATATACGTCAACTGCAGTTCCGGAAAATTGTTGCGAATACAGTGCCCAATGGCGTGCATCAGGTGGGTTTTACCGAGTCCAACGCCCCCATAGATAAAAAAGGGATTATAGGCCCGGGCCGGATTGCGTGCCACCGCCTGGGCTGCTGCGTGAGCCAGTTGATTGCAGTCTCCAACTACGAAAGATTCGAAAGTGGAGACAGGATTCAAAAACGGAACCGCAGGTCTACCCTCAGACACGGGCGGCATATAAGACTGCTCCTCGACTACTTCGTCGGCGGCCAGGAAGGACACCTTGAAGCTGCTAAGGTTAAGTTCCTGAAGGGAGGCATCGATCACCTCCCGGTAATTCTCAGAAAGCCAGTACTTGAAATGGCGGTTGGGCACTCGTACGAGCAACTCGCCAGTTTCCAGGTTCTCTTGAAAGGGAGTTGTCGGTTGAAACCAGAGGCCGAAATTTTGGGGAGAGACTTTCTTTTCAATACTGGATAGGATGCTGTCCCAGAGCTGCATAAACGTTACCAATCGAAGATTAGAACTCTACTTGAACTTCGCAATCACGGGAGCCGAGCTATGTCTGGAACAGGAGTCCGCCGTAATTTCCACAGCTTTTCCACAGCTGTGGAAAGGTTGACCATCCAACCTCTCTTCACTTGCTAATGCCTAAACCGTGACCACCCTAACATGCACGCTTGAGAGCTTCAAAGGAAAAATTTCATACTTTATATTCCTAATTCCATTCTCCATATCTCACAGATATTTAAATATGGATTAATGAAGTCGTTTAGAAGGAACGGCGATAATTTTGTGAGTTTCCCTTTAAGTCACGCGACTTCGGCGATTCCTAACGAAGTGGAAGAGGCGCGAACACCCCTCGGGTGATAAGATTTTGGCGTTTTTGGCGATTTCGTCGCCCCTACGAAGGGACGAGATTCCGGGTTGAAAACTTGAGGACTTTCGGCTTGACCAGTCGTTCGAAATCTTGATAAGGGATTTGGATCAATTCCGTGTGGGATCCGGCGTTGAACGCGATTTGTTCGTCTTCAGCCAGGCTTTCGGTCACATAAACCTCCATTCCATAGAGGTTTCCAAAGGGAGGCATCGCGCCTACTTCGCAGTCGGGAAAGAGTTGGCGAAATTCCACTTCATTGGCTAATTCGACCCTATCGGCTCCGATTGACGAGGCGAGGAGGTCGAAATTGATCCGGTAATTCGCAGGAAGCACGGCCATTGCCATCTCCCCATCCACCTTGATCATCACCGTCTTGGCCAACTCTCGACCCGGTATATGAGCCGAGGCAGCAACACCTTGAGCTGTAAACGCTCGAGTGTGCGGAATCGCTTGATAGGAGACATGATGTTCGTCGAGAAATTGTTTCACCTTGTTGCCAGGCATGGCAAACCTCCTTACATTGAGCCAGACTCAACCTTCAGGGAGTGATTCTGTTTCTAGAGTACCCGGAATCGAATTGAATTTGGAGGGAGGAACACCCAATCTGATATCTCACTTGTCTATTGAAAAAGTCTTGCTCCCACCACGACTTTAAAGGTTCAACTCGGAATGACCTCGAAATTCACAACAATGAGAAACCGGTCGAACCTGTCGCGCACTCCTGCATTTCGGCCCCGACCTGTTTCGGGCATAGCTCTTGCTATAGAAACGCAGAAAGATCCGTCCTTCGAGCAACTCCAGGTTCCCACATCATTTCATTTACGGAGGTGACTATGTTTCGCTTACGGGTACTCTTCATTTTGCTCCTACCTTTCTGTGTCTCTATCAACCGATCGACCGCGCAGACCGGCGAAGGTCCAATGCATTCGCTTCAGGTCCTGGAAGTGACTCCATCTACTGAAGGCCCTGGCTGGCAGGTCGTCTTCCAGAATCTTTCGAGCTCGGTGATTACCGCTTTTGCTCTCGAAATTATTACTGAGTTCGATGACGGAACGACTGCCAAGGGTGTACAAACAATAGATTTTTTTCAGCCTGAGGATTTCCTGCAGCCTAACTCTAAATACCAGCAGACTTTTCAATCTATTGAAAAGAAAGGTGCCGGGGTGGCGGGCCTTCAGATTAATCCAGTAACGGTTCTTTTTGACGACCTGAGCTTTGAAGGTGACGCTACGTACGCAGAACAGATCCTGAAATCTCGAGAAGCGGCTCAGCTGGCTCGTTCTCACTGGTGGCGATTCCTCCGAGGATTGATGATGCAGACCTCCAATGAGGAAGAACTGGCTGTGGAACTGCGAAATACCATCTACAGGATGGAAAACCACACCGATCGCGTGAGTAACCATCGCGTCTCTTTGCAGCACAAGAGTGCCCAACTGAGAGGATTGGCTATCGCGGAGGGCCTCAAGGAGGTTCTTGAACCATCTTCCGATACGGGTCTTGTCCTCCAGGATCGACTGGAACGCTTTCTCCAGACGCTTGAAAGTGAAATGGTCCAGTTTTCGGACCGGGTGACCCATAGTATCGAAGGCGAACCTCTCCGCAAGGCACGCAGACGCTAAGGCGGACGCCTGTCGCACGAGAGACCTCAGCGCACCCTGAGAGTGCAGCATTCTTGTGTCTTATGTCCTTAATTCAAGGAGTAATGCTATGACTATCCAGCAAGTGACGATATTCATCCTCTTGATGCTGGCAAGCTCCCTCGCGAGCTTCGCCCAGGAGGTTTACTGTGGTTGCCCTGAACTCGACTATTTTATGCGTGGCGTGAAGATTGAGCACAATTGTCCATTTGTTTCCCCAACTCGCACGGAAATCTGGGAACTCTGCGGAAGCTTCCAACCTCCCCTGGTCATGCATGGATCTTGCTGCGGCTTCTTCAAGCCTTGCTATCCCAAGGAGGTGTCCGATACTCTCCGCCCAAGTGGCAATCGGTGCATTTTTGAGCGTTACTGGTTAAACAACGGTTGTGACATACTGACGCTGAGTTGCCGCTACACATCTGAGCAGTACTTCAAAATGTCCTGTGCTCCATGCCAGCAGGAAGTCGGGGGTGGTAGTCCACCGCCACCCTTGATTCCAACATACGATCCGATAGGCAGCCCAATTTTGCTTCCGCTCGACAACCGCGGGCTGAGACTCACCTCGATCGAAAACGGCGTTTACTTCGTCTTGAACGGAGATGGACTACCTGAAAGGCTTGCCTGGACCGATGCCAGGATCTTCCAGGGATTTCTGGCACTGGATCGCAACCAGAACGGCATGATAGACAATGGAATCGAGTTGTTCGGGAACTTTACTCCGCAGCCGCCGTCAACAACGCCCAACGGTTTTGAAGCTTTGCTTGTCTTCGATGACAATGGAGATCGGGTCATCGATCCGCGAGATCCGATTTATGAGGAACTCTTGGTGTGGATCGATTCAAATCATGACGGCATGTCGACATCCGAAGAGTTGCAAACCCTAACCACTCTCGGCGTCCTTTCTATTGACCTGCGCTACCGAGAGTCGAGAAGGAAAGATCGATACGGCAACGAATTCCGCTATCGCTCAAAGATTACCTACCAAAGCAAAAAACGACGGTTTGCCTGGGATGTCTTTCT
>DATGOF010000684.1:0-3558 GCA_035306285.1 Acidobacteriota bacterium
CCTTTCGATAGACAAACCATAACCGAGTCGAAAGGACGGGTCAGATGAGAAACCGGGCATCCGAGCGCAACTGCAGCATGAAAGACTCGAGCGCCATCCAGATGCACGGGAATTCCCCTTTGATGAGCACCATCGATGATCTCCTCCATTCCTTCTGGACTCTGGATAATACCGCCTGCCATGTTGTGCGTATTTTCGAGAACGATGAGACCAGCCTGCGAACGGTAGTAAACCGGTGGGTTCAGTGCTGCTTCGATGGCTTCCCAGGTTAGATGGCCCTTGATTCCAGTGACAGGAAGCGGCTGGCAACCGGCAAAAGCTGAAATTGCCCCCAGTTCCCATTCGAATACGTGACTTCTACTTTCACCCACGACCTGTTGTCCGGGTCGCGTGTGAATCTGAATGGCAATCTGGTTTCCCATCGTACCGGTCGGTACAAAGAGGGCCGCCTCTTGTCCGAGAAGTTCCGCAGCAAACTCTTGCAAACGATGGACCGTCGGATCTTCCCCAAAGACATCATCCCCCACTTCCGCTGTCGACATAGCGCGACGCATCGCTGAGGTTGGCTGGGTAACGGTGTCACTCCGAAGATCAATCATTCCAATTTCTTTGCTTCAGTTTCTGCTCGAGTGGCACCTGTTGGCCCAGGAGTTGCTCAACCTCTTCCAAAGCGGGAATTCCGCCACGGGCCCCATAGCGAGTACAGGCGAGGGCACCGGCGGCGTTGGCGAAGCGCAGACAGTCCTCTACATTCCAATCCTGGAAAAGACTGTAAAGAAAAGCTCCATGGAAAACATCGCCGGCTCCCGTAGTGTCAACCGAATCTACTTCGAATCCTGCTACGTGATAAACTGCATCCTCCCAGAGGCAGGCGGAACCCTCCTTTCCCAGAGTTACCGCAACGAATCCGTCCGTGAAGGTTGCCAGTTTTCGAAGCCCCTCCTTCCAGTCGGTGACTCCCGTAAAGTCATAGACGAAAGAAAGCGTGGGGATGAGAAAGTCGGTGAGCTTCAAGAGTTTCTCGATACCCTCCTGCACCTGATCAATATCCAGGCTTACATACATCCCGGCTTCACGCGCCCATTTGGCGGCTTCCAGACAGGCCGGAAGATCATAACCGTCGATATGAAGAACCTGGCCTTGAACTACTTTCTCTTTCTTCAGTTGACCTTTTCCATAATGAAGCCGTCGATCCCGATTCCACATCACGGTCCGCTCACCGGTCAGCCGGTCCACGATGATGACCGCATATTGGCTGTACGCGCCTTGAACGACATCGACACTCAAATCCATCGGTTCCTTGTGTAGATCGTTCAGGGAGTAGGCACCGATATCGTCGTCACCCACTCTTCCGATATAACGAGTTTGAAGTCCATATCGAGCGCAGAGCGCACAGGCCGTCGCCACCTGGCCACCACCTAGTCGATACATTGCTTCCATCTGAATCTTGGAGTTGTGTTCCGGATAGACAGGGACTACACAAATCCAGTCGACGGCATTCAATCCCAGTCCTATCACGCTGTAAGGACGATTGTGTGGGAAGGTGACATCAAATTGCTGTTGATTCAATCGGCTCAAGTTCTCATCCATGTTGACGCGGCATTATAGCGCCAAGGACCGTTTGCTCTTCCGCCCCACAATTTGAAGAAAGATCATGGCTCCCCGGACAGGATAAGCCCCTGGTCGGCAAAACTGAAATAGCGATCATGCCCAATCACAACATGATCCAGTACCCGAATACCGATCACCCGCCCGGTCTCGACCAGTCTGCTCGTAATCCTCTGGTCTTCCCGGCTGGGAGTCGGGTCGCCGCTAGGATGATTGTGAACGAAAAGAACGGCTGCCGCTGCCTCTTCGATAGCGGGTCTGAACACTTCACGAGGATGAACCAGAGACGAAGTTAATGAACCCTCCGATACCTTTACTATTCGTATGATGCGGTTCTTTCCATCCAGGAGAACGTTCCAGAAGCATTCCTTCCGCAAATCAATCACACGAGGCAGAAAGAATCGGAAAATATCGAGACTAGAACGGAACGAAGTATCGGTTTCCAGATGAGGCCGACGGGTTCGCTGCGAAAACTCCAGCATTGCCAGAAATGCCCGTGCACGCTTATGGCTGAGACCAATCTTGCGGAGACGTCGGTAAGACATTCTCGTCCCTCGTTTCTGCCACTCGGAAAAAGATAGAATCGCTCTGGCCAATTCCAGGGCGCGTCGTTCCGATAATCCTGGAGCCAGTGCAATCGCCAGCAGTTCGGCCTCAGATAAAGATTCCCAGCCATTCTCGCGAAGACGTATCGAAGGCAGATCAATCTCTGTACTCATCATGCTTCAAACTACGTCTCGCAGAGCGAAAAAGACGATCGACTAACCCGACGTCGGCGGATGGAGAATAGCCGAGCGGCCTCACCTCCGGAGACTAATTGAGACACCGTCCCGAACGGGGATCACGGTCGAGAAAAGATTCGGGTGCTCAAAGACGCCGGCTGTGTAACGCAAGACTCCCAGGGTTGCTTCGTCCGGATCAGGCTCGGTTACTTTTCCGTGCCAGAGGACATTGTCTGTAACCAGGACTCCACCTGACCGCAGGCGCTGGGGTACCTTCTCCAGGACTTCAGGATACAGCTCCTTTTCGACATCGTTAAAAACGAAGTCAAACTCACCTTCCAATTGATCCAGGAGTGCCAGGCAATCTCCGGCATAGAAATGAGGAGTACAGCGAATTGAACCTCTTCTAAAGTACTCCTGTGCCTGCTTCAGATTCTCATCCACGAAGTCGGTCAGTGTGATCTCGGCATCTGCGTCCAGAGCCAGTGCCATCCAGTAGGCCGAATAACCAAAACCAGAGCCCATATCGAGAATACGGCGAGCGTTGGAAAGGCGAACCAACTGAAAAAGCAGGCGTCCCACGACTCTGCCGATGATGGGAAAGTTTCTCCGATTCCCCTCCTCTTCCATTTCAGCGAGGATGGGATCCTCACTTGGATGTAATCGTTCCAGATAGGTGTCGATACTGGGATGAGTAATCTCCATGACTCTGATGTTGGCACGCGTCGCAGACTATTACAATATCAGTGGCGCAGAGGATTCTGAAATCGATTCTGAAGTGCAGGAAACCAACTGAGACCATAGCCTCAATCTCCGTCAAATCCGGTTAACGCAAGATTCAGACGATACGCTGTTTCTCACTAGAACGCTAACCAAACAGCGACCGTTCGCTGCAGCCGAAAGGAATCAAGATTCTGAAAAGGGGGAGATCAATCACCGAAGCATCCGGTTATCCCGCCATGCCGGAGCCGCACCACTTAAAACCGGGAATCGTTACGCTCGGCCTCGGGTAATTGACCCGGTGCTATAAGCGGGTGTTGTTTCTCCTCCGACACGAGAATATGGAAGAAATCAAGAATTCGGTTTTCGGCCCAGGCGCGGTCCCAGCCATTGGGTTCACCGCCCTCGATAAACCCAACGTGACCTCCATGATCGGTCAGCTGTGTAAATAGAAACGGGTTGGTGGTAACGTCAGCAGCCAGCAGCGGCTCCGAAGGCAAGAGTGGAT
>DATGOF010000685.1:0-2608 GCA_035306285.1 Acidobacteriota bacterium
CAGCCTGGTCTGAGGAGGGGCCGCTCCACGATCCGCCGGCTGTATCTGCGTGTCAGCATCAATCGTCAGGAGACGCTGCCCAGCAGGTGACACCAGGTCTACGTGAAACCCGAGACTCCCTTCCTCTCCTCCATCCCATTCCAGGGCCAGTGCCAGGACCAGCCGCTCCTGCTGAGCTGGAAAGCCGGGAGCGTGTAGCTGGTGGAAAATGCCGGTTACATCTAACCGTCCGTCTTGCCCGGCGGTGGCCTCTTCACAAACCAGGGCATAGAGTACACGCATGACGGCACATTGTAACAAAGTGCCGATCGCTTAATCGCGGGATCTGGCTGAAGGACTGTAACCCCTTGCCATGCTGACGGCTTGAACTCCAACCGCCACTCAAACATAATCCACGACGTGAACATTCGCGAAGAAAAAGACCTTTTTAGCCGCAGACATATCGGGCCTCGACAAACTGAGATTGACGAGATGCTCTCTGAACTCGGACTGTCCAGCCTTGAAGAATTAATCGATCGGGCCGTACCGGACAACATTCGTACCCCGACTTCTCTCAATCTGGGTGGGCCGCTTAGCGAGCATGAGCTGCTGGCCGAAGCTCGCCGATTGGCCGAAATGAATCAGACTTTTCGTGCTTTTATCGGGATGGGTTACAGTGAGACGATCACCCCACCGGTAATTCAAAGAAATATCCTGGAGAATCCCGGTTGGTATACCCAATATACGCCATATCAAGCGGAAATCGCGCAGGGACGGCTGGAAGCTCTGCTCAATTTTCAAACAATGGTCATCGACCTGACCGGAATGGAGATTGCGAATGCCTCCCTCCTCGACGAAGGGACAGCTGCTGCCGAAGCGATGGGACTGTCGCTGGCCGCGTCGAGGCGGAAGGGGAACATGCGCTATTTTGTGTCGGAACACTGCCACCCACAAACCATCGACGTTATCAAAACCAGAGCCAGAGCACGCAACATAGAGGTGACGGTGGGAGACCATGAGAAGGTCGATCTGAGCGCAGGCTATTTTGGTGCGCTCTTGCAATACCCCGCTTCGGATGGGGCCATCATCAATTACTTAAAGTTCTGTCAACTCGCCCGGGCTGAGGGTGTGCTAGTAACTGTGGCTGCCGATCTCCTTGCCCTGGCGCTTCTCTCCCCTCCTGGAGAATGGGGAGCTGATGTCGTCGTGGGAAACACACAGCGATTTGGCGTACCGCTCGTCTACGGAGGACCACATGCCGCTTACTTCGCAACCCGCGAGGAATTTTCCCGCCTGATTCCCGGTCGAATTGTTGGCGTGAGTCGTGATTCCCAGGGGGAGCCTGCATTGCGTCTTGCCCTACAGACGCGGGAGCAACATATACGTCGAGATCGGGCCACCAGCAATATATGCACCGCTCAGGTTCTGCTCGCCATTATGGCCTCGATGTATGCGGTTTTTCACGGCCCTGACGGGATCCGTCGCATCGCCCGCAACGTCTTTCGGCACACCCGGGCCTTGATCGAAGGGATAGATCGGCTTGGCCTCTCAGTCACTACCAAGTTGGTTTTCGACACAATTAAAGTACGCGTGCCTGACCAGAAAGAGGTCATCGAGCGATCTTCTGAGAAGAGGATGAATCTCCGAATTTATGAAGATGGCGACGTGGGAATCTCGCTGGGCGAACCGGCCAACAGCAAAGATGTCGAAGATCTTTTGCTCGTTCTGTCAGGAAAAGCATCCCTCGACTTCTCACTGGATGACCTTTACGAGACGGCCGATTTCGACATTCCTTCGGGACTTCAGCGAACCAGCCCTTTCATGGAGCACCCCGTATTCCACTCCTATCATTCGGAGACTGAGCTGCTCCGCTATATTCATCGGTTACAACAGGGAGATCTATCGCTTACGACTTCAATGATCCCGCTCGGGTCATGCACCATGAAACTGAACGCAACCGCAGAAATGATCCCCATCACCTGGAGCAAGTTTGCAGACATCCATCCATTTGCTCCGACCGAACAAGCAAAAGGCTATCAGTTATTGTTTCGTGAGCTTGAGGGGATGCTGGGGGAGATAACTGGAATGAGTGCTGTATCGCTTCAACCTAATGCTGGTTCTCAGGGAGAGTATGCCGGTTTGATGGCGATTCGAGCTTACCACCAAAGCCGCGGCCAAGGACACCGGAACATCTGTCTCATTCCAACCTCAGCACACGGCACAAATCCAGCCAGTGCCGTCATGGCTGGGATGAAGGTTGTCTCGGTTCAATGTGACGAAGACGGAAACATCGACGTGGAAGACCTGCGAAGCAAGGCGGAGACTCATCAAGAGGAACTGGCAGCCATCATGGTGACCTATCCATCCACGCATGGTGTCTTCGAAGAATCCATCTTAACCATCTGTGAAATTGTCCATCAACATGGCGGACAAGTTTATATGGATGGGGCCAATATGAATGCCCTGGTGGGAATCTGCCGGCCTGGTGAGTTCGGCGTCGATGTCTGCCACCTTAACTTACACAAGACCTTCTGTATTCCGCACGGTGGTGGAGGCCCTGGCGTCGGCCCGATCGCCGTGGCAGAGCATCTGAGTGACTTTCTCCCGGGTCATTTCCTTTTCGAGAACG
>DATGOF010000686.1:0-8331 GCA_035306285.1 Acidobacteriota bacterium
ACCAGCAGAGACTTCGTGGCTCGTCAGCTGGTAGGGGCCGATGGAGCCTACAGCATCGTCAACCGCACTTTCCACATCGCCCACCCACAGGCAATTGCTACAGCTGTCGAGGTGAATATTTCACATGCTGACAGCGAATATCCCGAGCTTGTTTCTGCTTCTTTCGACTATGGAGTGATACCCCGCGGATACGGTTGGGTCTTTCCTAAGCCGGGTCACTGGTCAGCGGGACTCTACACGCTAGAGGGAAAGCTTTCGGGAATACGCGATTTGCTGAGTGACTATCTTAGAAAGCGTGGCTTTCATTTACGCAAAGACCCGCTCGAAGACCTCCACGGCCACCGGATTCCAGTGGGTGGATATCGCGTTACTCCTCCCGAGATTCCCGTTTACGTGACGGGTGATGCGGGAGGATTCGCGGATGCTGTCACCGGTGAGGGGATCTTCCATGCCCTGGAAAGCGGCCGGCTGGCGGGAGAAGCGGCTGTCAAAGTCCATCGAAGAGTGGCCTCCCCCTCCAGCTACTATGAAGCTCTAGCTGAGCGAGTCCTGCCCGATACACGGATCTCGTGGAAGCTCGCCGGCGTTGTTTACTCGGCGCCTGGATTTTCGCTCTTTGCCCTTTCCCGGCTGGGCATCTGGCGCCCCTTGATTCAAGGCTACAGTGAAGGCCTCACGCTGCGTCGTTCCCTCCTTGTCTCTGCCCCTCTCTGGCTTCGATCCTTAGGAAATGCGTCGGCCGTTACATGCAAGTGGCCATCAATAAATAGAAAGTGGCATTGAGAAGGCAGCGATTTTTTTTCTAAAAATTGCGAAACGGTGTGCTATCATACCCCGGTGGCATTCAAAGGTTTTTCAAATAGAAACGAAGTAAAGCGAGAACAACCGGATTTTCGATCCGAGAAGAACCTGGCAGTCGCCATTCTCCGGCAGGCCTGGCACGAAGCAGTCATTGACCTGCAGAGTGTTAAGGAAACCTCTCGGAAGGATTACAGCCTGCTCAAGAAGAAGGCGATTGAATGGATCGGCAGCGACGACGACGGATTTCCTTACTGGTGCCAGCTGGCCGATGTTGACCATACGGCGGTCAGACAAAAGCTCGATGATACGCTGCGCCGCCAGAAGCGACGCGTCGTTCACCCCTTCTTTTCCTGCGAATCTTGAAACTAAATTTTGAAGTTTCAGGCAAGAGCCAGAGCCAGTCTCTGGGGTGCTGTCAATCGGCCGGGGCTTATCTGCTGGTGAAGTTTGCCTGTTAATGGCGAAACTTTGTCGCTATGTCGGTGAGGTCTACCTATTCAGGGCGCGATGCCCGACCAGGAAGAGCTGCCTCTGTGTGTAGCTTTTGATTCTTTTGATACAGGCTGGCTAATCCGGCCGGCTGCGGGCTCCAATAGTCAGAGATGATTCCAGCGTCGTTGTTTCTTTTCGCCCAGCATTACGTCGAGCGACCAGGGGTCTCCCCCTACCAGAATAAGATACAGCGATCCGAGCAGCATGGACCAGTCGGTTCTCATCTCATGGGCCATCGATAAAAATCCGTAAAAGGGAAGATCGCGAACCGTGAATGGGCCGAAGCCATGTCCCATAAGGATGGGGATTTTGGTAGTCACAATAGCCACTAGCATAATGACTACTAGTGGGACTGCAGCCAGTCGGGTCCAGAGACCCAGAAGGACGAGCGCACCGCACACAGTCTCAAACGTCCCGACGAAGTAGCCCCAGAACTCCGGGTTGGGGAAACCGATCTTCTCGAATCGTCCCGCTCCTCGCAGTGCAGGAAATAAGAACTTCTGAAGCCCTTCCGTAAAGAAAACGGCTCCAACCATCAGGCGAACGAGTATCGAAGCATACCAGGCCCTCTGAATTTTGCTTTCCAGAATTCGCATTTAACCCCCTTCATCTCTTCTACATATAGATCTGAAAAGCCCCTGATATCGAATTTATGAGGAGCAGTATTGTGGCGCAAGCAGGCGGACAGGAGCTATCTCAACCTCCGTCAAGCTATTGCTTGCCCTCTATCCTCGGGAGCCGTGACCTACGTTCTCGTAAGATCCTCGCCAACCCGACGACTTCATTACGAGTCCTGGTCGTGGTTCATCCAATGCGTTTTCTTCAACCAGATGCTACCCGGTGGAATTTCTTTGCGGGATCTAAGGCACAACGGCATGTACTTCGAGAACCAATCCCTATGCTTTTTCTGAATATAGGTATTGAAGAGCACGATTTTAAAAGTGGGACAATCAGTCAACATGGCTCGAACAGCGTACACTTCGTTCCACGCGCGTCCTGCGCGAAGCCATCCTTTCGGGTATTCGAACGGATAAAAAACATCGTGGATATGGACGTAGACGCCGGGTTGGAGGCGCGGAAAGATGGAGAACATATAGTAGTGAACGTCGCTGCCGGTTTTCAGCACGTGGGAGCTGTCAATGAAAAGTATATCGCCCGCCTCGAGCTGTTCGAAATCGGAAGCCGGGACTTCTTGCAAACGCTTATTCACGATCTCCACATTGCCTGCCGTTCGCGAACCACTTAGAAGCGACTTGAGCCGAGACACATCGGGATCGATAAATCGGCAGTACGTATTCCCCGAGAGGAAGAGGTCTCGCGTATCAAGCGCACAGACAGACGAGAACCCCGACCCGATTTCAAAGTAGCGCTTCGGTCGAAGGTAGCGCAGCATTGAGTAGAGGAAAACACCATCTGAATATGCATAGAATCCGTTGTCGAGATAATAGCGAGTCGCACTGCCCTGCTCTTCCGGAAACGGAAGCTCACCATAGAATCTACCTAGTCTGCGAAGGAGTCCGAACTGCTCAGACTCATTCATGTCTATGCCTGGAAGCTCACGTAACGTGTCATCGAAGTCGTGCTGTTGAAGCACTTTGTTGAAATCGGGCACTGGTGAGTAAAAGTGGCCGGGCAGGTACGCACCACACTTCCTGCGGACCTCATATAGCCTGTCGCGGTGTTCGAAAACCCTGCGCAGCGGAGGAAGACGTTTTAGGCTACTCTTAAGTTCTTGTATCATATCCGGTGGCGGGGGCAGTCCACCCCGAGAGTTCAGGCTAACAAATGGCAATCCAGTCAACAATTAAACAGGAAAAAAATCGAGGTGCTCACGTCAGCAAGGAACCGAAGCCTCCCAACTCGAAATTCCTGCCTGTCAAAAATGGACCAGGCTGGTCACAGAATGTCCAAGGAGTAGCCCAGGTTCTTGTCTTCGGAAGGAATCTTTGACCTCAAGCGCGTCGGACTACCTGTCGGGCCGCCAGAAACAACTTACGCAGTCTGGCCCTCCCCCGGTGTCCGATTCTTAACTGACTCGCGTGAGTCTTCGTATTGTTGCCAAAAAGCGGGATTGCTTCTCTTAGCGGATTTCCGAGTTGATCGGTGTCAAGTAGCGGAGCCGATTCGAGCGGGATTACCTCGGGTACGGGTCGTCTCCAGAAAAATGACCTAATCCTACGAACATCTTCTTGAAGATCGGGACTCAAAACGGTCCCAGAAGCATGGGTGCCCGAACCATTGACGGTACCCGAACAATTGACCGCGGCTCGTTGTAAGCGGAGGAAACGTGTGAGGACCAGCGATTTTTCCTTTTCACTCAGAGTTTCGGCATCACTAAGAGTCTGTGCCAGGGACTTGAGACCAACTCTGAGCGTCGATAGGTCATCTGCCACCACGTCGAAGAACTGAAGCGGGCCTGTATTAAGTCTCTGGTCGAGTGTGTGTCGCCAGTAAAAGCGCCAGCGTCCGATTTCATCCGGATGAAACTGAACTCTCCAGCGGAAACGGCCCTGGTAGGCGGCGGGGATCTTGTGCTTTTTTCCAGTCGGGGAAATGAAGACCCAGGCCACCATCTGTTGCTCAGGTGGAACTGCTACCACCCAAGTCTCTGACAGTTCTGCTTCAAAGGCTGATCCCAGAAGAACCGGTTCATGGGCAGCCGTTACCTGCAATCCCACGATTTCCTTTCTGACCCTAAAAGGCTTTCCGAACGAGACCGGGTAGGGATCGGCATCGTCATTTTCAAGCGTCATCAGGGTGGGATTCTCGTAACCATCATGTGCCCAGAAGCTAACGGCTGCCATTCGACCGCCATTGAGTTGCTCGGGCCGGCAGTGGTACCTACGTCCGTACTCCAGAAAGATCCGCTCTTCAAAGCATCCCACCTCAGCAAAGCTTTTCCATTCGAGAGTCAGGCGCGGTCTCAAATGGGTGTTATACGCATCACCGTAATCACCCGAGCAAAGCTCCAGCATTGACCCCGGAAGGTCCTCGTGATGATCGCAGGCCTTCAGCAGAAAAAGGAGTGGCTTTCCCTCATTGACGCGGCGGGTAATATAGCTGGCGAGTTGATCTGACGTGAAGAGCAGCCGTGACTTACCTGGATGGTAAAGCGCGTCTGCCAGGGGCATGACATCTGTATCGGCTTCAGGATGCTCTCGCGAGGCGAGGCCAGCGCCCGGCAATCCCCAGCGAGTCTCTCCAAAAAAAGCGTCATTCCACCAGACCTCTCCATCCTTGGGAATACTGATATTGTTGTTGTAGATCCCTCCGCTGCCGGGCCCCCAGTCCTTTTTCACTTCGTACAACAAAATCCGGACCGGCCAGTTCGGTCCCTGGTCTACCACCAGTTCCAACCGGGCACTGAGAACTTCCGTGTGCGGAGGCAACTGGATGTGGCTCCAGCGTTGAAGCGCCCGAAACAACTCATGTTCCCCGTAACGAGGCGGATTCCAGAAGTCCGTCCGTCCCAGGCGCACATGCATCTGTGTCGCCTGGTTCCAAGCCCAGGCAAATCCGCCATCCACAAAGCCGCGCAAGTCGTTATCTTCCAGACCTCCATAGTCGGGTCCGTTTACGTAAACGGAACAATGCGTTCCGGGGGAACTGGCTACGGCTTCCTGACCGAAGGTTGATATTCGAAGGAGGCCTCTAACACCTGGAAGGTCTTCTTGAAAACTGATGTCTCCGGGACTTCTCATGAGTTATCTGCTCTCGTCGCGCTATTGAACTGGTAGTGTACGGAATTGGGCTCTTCATTCTCTGTGGTAGTGTGCGACTCAGCCCGGCCACAGCCGGATGAGCTTCCTCGCGTTCTGCCACGGTGGGCAGCTTAGAATCCAGGCAGACATACGTACAGTTTAGCTGAGCTGAAAAGCGGAGTAAAGAAATCGGCCCTAGTTTGCTCGTTTTCAAACTAATGTTCTATAATCTGAGCTTCTGAGCGGGGTCGTAGTTCAGTTGGTTAGAACGCCGGCCTGTCACGCCGGAGGTCGCGAGTTCGAGTCTCGTCGGCCCCGCCAGCAAAGTTCCGGCAACAACCCTTTGTGATTCGAAATCGATCCCGCGATTGTATCCAGATTGTCCGCGAAACATATCCTGAACCTCCTCCGCGTTGCTGGTAAACTACTCGATAATGTGTCGGCTGAAATCGCTGCGCGGTTCAAGGTGTCTGCTCTTGTACCTCACCTTTACCCTGGGTTGTGTGCCTACCACGTCTCCAGAATCAGACGAAGAACACATCAAAGCCATCGTAGCAGTGAGTGAGGCTCGTGCCGAAGCTTTCAACAACTCGGACGCTGATGGAATCGCCCGGCACTTCACCGAAGATGCTCTGCTGATGCCTCCCGGTCGCCCGGTGATGCGAGGACGAGCCTCGGTGAAAAGTTACTATCAGGCTATCTTCGATGCGTACCGTCCGGAGCTGACCAGTCGGTACGAGGAAGTGAGAGTTTCAGGTGGCCTTGCCTACGGTCGCGGCACTGCCCATGTCAAGCTGACTCCCATTCAAGGTGGTGAACCGCTGGTTTCCACCAGCACGTACCTGAATATTTTGGAGCTTCAACCAGATGGCACCTGGAAGACGACCCACGACATCTGGAACAGCGTTGAAAAGGATGAATAAATGCCGTGCCTTTATGAGCAGGACGCAACAAAGAAGCGAATCCTGATTACCGGTATGTCAGGAACCGGCAAATCCACACTGGTCAACAAGCTTGCCAGTTGCGGCTACCGGGCCGTCGATCTGGATGCTCCAGAGTGGTCCGAATGGGTGGAGGTGGACGGAAATCCTACCGGCGCAAAACGGGGACATGATTGGCGGTGGCGAGAGGACCGGGTCCAGCGGCTTCTCGAAACCGAGAAGTCCGAAATCTTGTTTATAAGCGGTTGTGCCGAAAACATGGTGAAGTTCTACCCCCGGTTCGACAAGATCATTTTGCTCAGCGCCCCGGTTCCCGTTATTGTTGAGCGATTGACTAACCGGACCAACAATACCTACGGGCGACGTACCGAGGAGCTTGATCGCGTATTGGAGCATATTCGCACCATCGAACCCAAGCTGAGAAGAAGAGCGGGACACGAAATAGACACGAGCGCACCGCTCGAAGTGGTTGTAGAACAGGTGCTGACAGTTGCTAACCTGGTGCCGTAGGCTGCCGAAAGCGACACGGAATTCGAAAACATACTCTGGCCTTCTCTTGCTGCGTCCGTTAGCCAGCCTCACCAGGCGACGGCCTTGACTGATAGAGTCAACCCTGCTTAAGTTCCACTTGCCGCTAGCCACGTTTCTTGACCCACGGCAGGTTTGCAAATGATGCCGACCCGGAGCAGGCGCGCGAGGCACATTGATTAAAAAAGGAGTTCTCAGTTATGAGAAAAGCTGCAAAATCGCCTTCCAGCAACATCCCGAGGAGACAGTTCATCAAGGATTCATCTCTACTAGCGGCCGGTCTGGCTGCGGGATTTCCATCCATTCTGGCAAGGCCTCAGGAAACCATTCGAGTCGGCCTAGTCGGGTGCGGCGGCCGAGGAACTGGCGCGGTTTTGAACGTCCTCCAGGCCAAGACAGAGGTTATCTATCCACCACCGCGACAGGGATACCACACCGAGAATGCCGCGCCCGGCGCTACTGCTCGGGCTCAGAATGTCGAAGTAGTGGCTCTCGCTGACCTCTTCCGAGACCGCCTGGAGCAATGCCGAGCACAGCTCAAGAAGGTGGGAACCGAGATACCGGAAAACCGCTGCTTCGTCGGCTTCAACGCATACCAGGAACTCATATCGCTTCCGGAAATCAATTACGTGCTGCTTGCCAGTCCTCCCTATTTCAGACCGGCAGAGTTCATGGCTGCCGTGGAGGCCGGCAAACATGTCTTTCTGGAAAAGCCGATTGCCGTAGACGCTCCCGGGGTTCGCTCAGTGATGGAGGCGGGGAAACTGGCAGAGAAGAAAGGCTTGGCCGTGGGGGCCGGAACAGTGCGGCGCCACCGATTAGACCAGATTGAAACGATTAAGAGAATCCATGATGGAGCAATTGGTGATATTCGCGAAGCTCGTGCCTATTTCAATATTGGGGAAATATGGATGATCCCTCGCGAACCAGGCTGGAACGACGTGGAGTGGCATATCCGTAACTGGCCCTATTTCGTCTGGCTGTCGGGTGACATCATCGTCGAACAGCACGTTCATACCCTCGATATGATGAACTGGGCCAAGAATGCCCACCCGGTGAGAGCCTACGGCCTGGGAGGAAGACTCGCCCGTCCCAGTGAAGAGTACGGCAATATCTACGATCACTTCGCCATCGAGTACGAGTACGCAGATGGAACTCGACTCTACAGCCAGAATAGACAGATCGATGGGGGAACGTCCCGGGTTGGAGGGACCGTAGTGGGGACCCGAGGCGAAAGCAATTGCGAAAATGTGATCACAGGCGACCGTGAATGGCGCTACCAGGGAGAGGTGCCGGATCCATATGAGCAATCCCATATTCATGTTATCGAAAGCATACGGGCGGGCAAACCGATCAACGAGTCCCAGGCCATTGCGGAAAGCACACTGACAGCAATCATGGGACGAGAGGCCGCCTATACAGGCCAAGTTATTGAATGGGACCAAGCATTTAATTCCAAGATGAAGTTGGGGCCGGAGAGGTTGGAATTCGGCGACATAGAGTTTCCCGCCGTACCGATGCCCAAGAACCATAAGTTCTTCTAGTAAATTAGGGTCATAGTTTTCTATGATGCTCGACAAACTTTTATGAACACTCCTTTCCAGATCAGACCGCGTCCATCAACCACCTCTATCTGACTGATCTTCAGGGCAGAACAGTCATAGGAAGGGATTCACCGTATCTCTTTGCAGTTCGTTTCATCATCGGGCACATCATTAAAGTTATGAACCGGGTGATTCTAACGAAGTACGCCCGAGCCGCGCTTGTTAGAGTAAGTGCTTTTTACACAGATACTTATAAAACTTCCGCCTCTTCACTTATTGTCTGGCATTTGAAGTGCTTCTAAGTGTCGCTGGGCCAGACCGTCT
>DATGOF010000687.1:0-5590 GCA_035306285.1 Acidobacteriota bacterium
GCTCGATCGAGAGGGAAACCCGATCCGGATTCGCCGACTTCGCTTCCCGAATCCATCGGCATTCCGGTTTCAGCACAGGCTCAAACAAGTACCCCTGGATACCGCAGAGAAGACCTTGGAACGACTCTCTATTTTCGATTCGACGGAGAAGTTCCGGAGGCGGATTTCAGCAACCCGCGTTGCTCATGAAAAACTGTACTACTATGGCGAGATTTATGAGCCTTATCTCAACTTAAACTGTGTCTTTCAGGTTGAGAACACGATCAGGCTTTATGAGTCATTAGATGAGGAAGAGAAAAAGAAATTTAATTTTGACGTGCGCCGGCTAAACTGGCGGCACTACATTCAGAATGTTCATATCCCCGGGGTGAAGAAATTTATCCTTAAAATTGAGGGAACGGGCAGCCTGGAACTTACCGAGGAGACGCTTTCTAATGCGCCGGTCCCGGCCACAATCATTGACTTAATGAATAGGAGTGCTGACCGATTTCCCCATAAAACAGCACTCCAGATTAAGAGGAACGGCGAATGGATTCGCTATTCGTACAGCGAGATCCGGGCTGCGGCAGAGAGGATTGCTTCGTCACTACTAAGTCTCGGTTTAGAAAAGGGTGAACGAGTAGTCCTTTATTCAGAGAACCAGCCGGAATGGGGAATAGCTTATCTCGGCGCATCTCTGGCCGGACTCGTCGTCGTTCCTCTCGATGCTCAGACATGGCACCGTGAAGTCTGGTCAACCGTAAAATTTACGGAAGCCCGAGCCCTAATGGTATCGGAGCGATGCTTCAAGAAGTTGCTCCCACAACAACTGGAGGAGAACGAAAGTTCTGAGAAGCCTGCCTTCCTGCTCAGTGTTGAAAATCAGTGTCAACCCCTTCAGATTGAAGGTTTACCACGGAGCACTGCACCCGATCGCCTGGCGGTGCAGGGCATCCTGCCGGCCATCGATCCAGACGATGTCGCTTCGATTATCTTCACCACCAGCACGGCTGTGGATCCCCGCGGCGTAGTGCATACACACCGAAACTTTATTCAGAACCTGGTAAGTGTGAATCATTATCTTGCAATATCTGAGTCAGACCAGCTTCTTTCAGTTCTTCCCCTCTATCACGCTCTCGAATTCACGTGTGGATTCTTGATGTCGATCTATGGCGGAGCAACAATCACCTACGCTCCGTCGCTGAAGCCTCGAGCCCTGCTGGAAATCATGAGGGAAACCGGCACGACATGCATGCTTGGCGTACCCACCCTTTATTCTTTGCTCCGGGAAGACATTGAACGGCGAATCCTGAAAGCCTCTGCATCGAAATTCAAGTCAAACTGGTTTGAGACGTCGAAGAATCTGCGTAGATCTCTTCAGCGAAGACTGGGACCTAACCTGAGACGAAAAATTTTTTCGCGGGTTCACGAGGAGTTTGGGGGTAAGATACGCGTCCTCGTGAGTGGAGGTTCTGCACTCGGGGCCGATCTGTACAGATATTTCAAAACGCTGGGGATGCCGATATATGAAGGTTATGGTCTGACCGAAACGGCGCCCGTTCTAACAGTCAATCCATTGCATCGAAGCCGCGAAGGATCGGTTGGTCGGCCGGTACCCGGCGTGGAGCTGCGTCTCTTCCATCCCGATCGAGACGGTATAGGCGAAATCATCGTACGCACGCCAAGCTTGATGAAGGAATATTTCCGCAATGAGGGAGCCACCAAGCAGGTGATCAGGGATGGGTGGTTGCATACCGGTGATCAGGGATGGGTGGATGCAGACGGCTATGTCTATGTCACAGGCCGAATCAAAGATGTCATCGTAACTGGAGCGGGGAAGAATGTATACCCCGCGGATCTCGAGGCGATTTACCAGGAATCGATTCCGCAGATCAGAGAGATCTGCGTGGTAGGCTTGCGAAGTGGGCTTACGGAAGATGTTCACGCTGTTATTGTTCCCACAGACAATCCAACCGGCACGTTCGAGGAGAAAAAGAAGCAAATTCAGCAGCAAATTCAGGCGCTGGCAAGGGAGTTGCCTTCTTATCACCGGTTGCAAGGGATACACCTCTGGACAAAACCGCTTCCCAGGAACCCCTCGGGAGTTTTGGATCGAGAAAGTGTGCGCCGGCAGCTCGCTCTCAGCCGGGAAAAGGGACGCAGCGACACCACAACAAGGAAGGTCTCTGATCCAAGTAGGAAGCAGCAGTTGATCGCCGAACTAAGCCGTCTCTCCGGTGAGCCGGCAAGCGAAATCAACGAAACGACTCAGCTGTACACCGATCTCGGCCTGGATTCCTTGATGGCTGTTGAGCTCCTCTTGTTCCTTGAGCAGCAGTTCGGGGTGACCATCTCCGACGAGAAAGCCGCCGGCTTTCAGACGGCGGGAGACATCCTCGATGAGCTTAGGAGAAGGGGGATTCAGGAAAAGCGTGACTCGGCAGGTGGCTCCCACGAACCGCTACGAGTCAGGTCGACTTTGCCTCTTGGCGAGCGACCTGTTACAGATCGTGTCTTGATGGCGGCCACCTTTACTGCCATGAAGGCAATCTTTCAAAGCTACTTTCGTCTCACTGTCCGAAATCAGGAGTTCCTGCCGAGAGAAGGCGCATATATCGTAGCCGCCAATCACTGCAGTCACCTCGATACGGGGGCAATTATTTCGGCACTGGGAACCGCACTTGGCGTGCGAGAAGCCCGCCGGCTGCACGTCGTGGGCGCCAAGGATTATTTCTTTGATACGGCGTTAAGGAGCTGGTTCTTTAGTTCCTGCCTGAACGTTGTCCCGCTGGATCGGGAAGAATTGTCCCTGGGAGGCGTCAGAATGGTCCGATCTATTCTCTCACGTGGTGAGCCGGTTCTTATTTTCCCGGAAGGCACCCGAAGTCGAAATGGGCGCATCCAGAGGTTTAAACCCGGGATCGGCCTGATCGCCTACGAGCTTAAAGTTCCCATTGTGCCGGTGTATATCGAGGGAACCTATTCCTCGATGGCGGTTGGGCAGCCCTGGCCTCGGCCCGCAAAGATTACCGTCAGCTTCGGCAAGCCCGTTATGATGGAGCAGTATCATGAGACAGCAAAACAGTTTACAACAGATGAGTTGTACCGGCGAATAGCTAGCGATGTGCGGCAAGCCGTTGCCGACCTCGCCGATGGAGCAGGTTCCTGACCGATATGCCCTCCGCAACCTTTTTCGACGTTGACGGGACTTTGCTCAAAGCAACGGTCGTCCACTATTACGTTTTTTTGCGCTCTCGCCGTACCCATCCACTGTTACGCCTACTCTGGTTGGGTTCTTTTCTTCCACGCATTCCCTACTATCTCGTACTCGACTGGATCAGTCGCACCCTGTTCAATCGTCGTTTCTACTTAAATTATCGAGGCTATTCTCCGACAGATCTCGAATGCGAGGCCGAACCACTTTACAGAGAGTTCATCAGACCGCGGTTGTATCCGGAAGCCGTTCGTAGGATCAGAGCACACCAGAGCAGGGGCGACGAAATTGTTCTGGTAAGCGGGTCTTTGAGGCCGCTTCTACAGCCGCTGGTTCGGGAGTTTTGCATCAGCCAACTCTTTGCAGCAGACCTCGCTGTTGAAGATGGAGTTTACACGGGACAATTGACCGGTGGGCCGCTGACAGCCGAGCGCAAAGGAGAGGTCGTGCAGCGGTTCATTCAAGAAAGGGGCCTTGATGCGGCTGAGTGCACTGCTTATGCCGACAGCTTGGACGATCGCATGATGTTGGCTTCTGTCGGAAAAGCCTACGTAGTCAATCCAGGCCGACGACTGAGTCGTCTTGCCAGGGAAAAGGGTTGGGAGGTGTTGAGGTGGAAGCAATCCAGTATGTGAAGAGTGTGCCTCGCTACCTGGCCACCCGCTACCTTGGTCGGTACTGGAATCGGTTTTACACGTCGGGATTCGGATGTCTGAAGCTGACCGACGTCGAGCCACCGAGACTCCCTTCACCAAGATGGCTTCGTGTACGCCCGCTGCTAAGCGGGATCTGCGGGTCAGACCTGGCAACCCTGACAGCCCAGGGAACTCCTTTTTTCTCTCCTTTGACCTCGACCCCTTTTGTACTTGGTCACGAAGTCGTGGGAATTGTCGAGGAATGTGGAAAAAATGTGGAAGGAATTAGAGAAGGTGAGCGAGTCGTCCTCGCGCCGCCGCTTCATTGCCGAATCCGCGAGGTAGAGCCGGTTTGTAGTGCATGTGCAGCCGGGAATGAAGGGCTCTGCACGAATGTCACCCGGGGAATTATCTCAGCGGGGATTCAGACAGGCTTCTGTCGCGACACGGGGGGTGGCTGGAGCCATTCTCTTGTCGCTCACGAAAACCAGCTCTTCAAGGTGCCCGATGACCTTGCCGCAGAGGAGGCAGTCCTGATCGAACCATTTAGCTGTTGTCTGTACGCGGCGAAGAAGTCCAACGTGGGGCAGGATGGTACGATTCTGGTCATTGGCTGTGGAACCATGGGCCTCTTGACGATCGCGGCTCTTAGAATGTTGGGCCGAAAGTGTCGCATCATCGCGGTCGCTCGTTATCCCCACCAGCAGGAGGCGGCTCTCCGGCTGGGGGCAGACATTGTTGTGGGAGGCCGGGATCCCTTCCCTGACCTGGTGAGTCGGCTTGAAGCAGAATCGCGGCAGCCCGAACTGGGCCGACCGACGGTTCTTGGAGGCGCGGATGCCACATACGACTGCGTGGGTTCTTCTCGAACGATTGATGATTCAATGCGCCTGACTCGCAGCGGAGGCTCAATCTTCATGGTCGGGATGCCTTCGATTCCGGACAATGTCGACTGGACTTCGATGTGGTTTAAGGAACTGAGAATCGAAGGTTCCTACACGAGCGATCACCGAACTTTCCGCCAAGCGACGGAAATGATCAGCGCTTCCCCTGGGAAGCTAAAGGGTTTGGTCGGGGCTCGGTATCCATTAAGGGAGTTGCAGTCCGCTCTCGATTCCGCCCTTCACACTGGGCGATCAGGAGTAATCAAGACGGTATTCGATCTGGAAAACTCCTAACTCCGGCATGTCTGAAGCAGATGACAAGAACTGGCCGTTCCCTGTTCTGCCTACGGGCAATCAGGACGACTGAAGCTAGCGTTGGTTGTCGACCGTTGTGAAGCACTGGTCTAACGTTTCAAAGCTCATGTTTCCGCCACTCAGGATGCAAACCGAGTTCTCAGCCGAGACTTTGCCTGCCATCACAGCCGCTACGCTAGCAGCACCGGACGGCTCTACGACAAGTTTTTCCTCGAGAAAGAGATGGCGTACCGCTTCTTTGATCTCACGTTCAGTGACCGTCAACACGGTTTCGAGGCGCTCTTTCATTATCGGGAACGTATAGTCGCCAGGTCTTGTAGCAACCAGGCCGTCGGCAATGGTGCGGGCCCGATCAATGGAGACAGGTGCGCCTTTCCTAAAGGAAAGAAAGGTGGCGTTCGCACCCTCTGGTTGAACTCCCCAGACCTTAGCCGAGGAGCGCATTGCGGCCAGTGCCGCTGACACACCCGCTGCCAGACCGCCGCCGCTAATTGGGACCACCACGTTTTGCACACGGTCGGACTGGCGCAGGATCTCAATTCCGATGGTTGCATTTCCGAGAA
>DATGOF010000688.1:0-3496 GCA_035306285.1 Acidobacteriota bacterium
GTTCCGATTAACGGCAGCAGAGCACCAACTCCTCTATTCCTTCCTGGAAAACCAAGCGGCAAATCGATTCTCAATCGACACTCTGGTGCGACTCAAAAAATCGAAAATTGGGATTTCCATAATGCTGGTAAGCTCCCCAGGTACGCGCTCCCCACGCCTGTTCAGCAACCGCCGTACGGGCACGATACATCGCTTCATGCATCGATTCGGGTTCCCCGAGGCTGACTTCCCCCTGTTCACTCACCTTCACTCCCAGGAGCCCAGCGTAAAGACGAGCAGCAAACTGCCGGGCCGCCACGTCATCGACCGGCCACGCCGTACAAACGAAATTGGTCACTCCACGGCCAAAAAACTCTTCGGCAAACGATGGTGCCAGCCCTTCTGAGCGGAGCTCCGACCGATCTGGGGTAATCCCTGACTCACAGGCGTTCGAGAAGACAAATCTCGGTACTCGATCAATTCTCGTCAACTCGCGGGCAGTCAACCGCTGCTTGCCGCTGAAAATCCACCCGGATGAAGCCGGGTCTTCGGGATTGTAAAAGCAGTGTCCGGCATAGTGGAGAATGTCAAACTTTTGAAGCATCAGGTGCCGCAAGACGTTGGTCCTGGTGGCCTCTCGAGGCCCGAAAAGACGCACCACTTCTACCCGGTTGTCAGTGCGGCGCCCCGCAATCGAGTTGAATCGCTCGAGTAGATCGGCCACTTCTATCCCCTCCAATTCGGCCCCAGGGAGCCGAGCCTCCTCGGCCGGATCAGCCACAACCAGAACTCTGAGAAGTCTCCTGGGAGGAGGCGGCGGCTCCGGCGGAGGGGCGAAGGTCGTTCGCAGTTGCCTTGTAAACCCACGGCTCGTCCCCAGAAAGCACTCCAGGCTCTGAACGGGATCCACGGGACCATTGTCGGCGTCGTAGAAAGACAGCATCTCCCAGTGAATACGGGCCGCACTCGAATCCAGCATCATCACGAGCGGGACATTCCCCGCTAGCTGGGGCTGCAAGTCCTGAGGGAGCAGAAGTTTTCCCAGAAATCGACCCAGCTCCACCTGCCTCGCTGGATCTCGTTCAGCAGCCAGTTCCCTATTTGCCTCCCGGATCAACTCGGGATCAAGCCGGATGACTCGCTCAGGAATTGAAGCACTTTCAGTGAGCGCACCGAATCGATAGCGATCTCCTTCAATGGAGAGAGAAATACGTGTGGGGATCCGGCCATGCCGGGGCGCCTTGGCGGCTTTTGCCCGAGCTCGAAGGGCTTTCGTGATGTCGCTATCCAGCTTCTTGAGGGTCGCCTCGTCCAGTGGCTCATACTTGATGTCCAGCTGCCGGCGGTTGCGAAAACTAAGGGCGGATTGCTGAATACGTTCATTCAACTCCTTGGTCTTGGCAGGATCGCACTCGACGAAAGTGACACGCTGGAGCCCCTCGGCGTCTCTCCTTGTAAGGATCGCGTCTCGAATTCCTCTCAGCCAGCCTTCCACAGCGTCACCGATTGCCAGGTTTCCATTTCCTCCACCAATAAGAACCGTGGCAAGGTGTCGTTTCCCCACTCGCCCGACAGCCCAGCACACCTCTCGAACGAGCAGAGCTAGTTCCGAAACACCGAATCGACCCGGTACTCCCATGCCTGCAACAACTACGACGCGCTCCGGATTCCGAGGATCGCTCAGGAAGAAAAGCTGACCGAGTTCGCCCTGGATAATTCCTCGCTGCGTGAAATCAGTGATCAAAAGATTGGAATCTCTTTTGCCGGAGGATCCTCTTGCTTGCTCCCTCTCGTTCAGCGTCCGACTCAATGCTCGATCAATGGCCAGCTCAGCGGCCACCGGTTTAACCCCCGTATAATGACCCACAGCCATTGCGTCCACCGGGAGATCCAGTTCTTCGTCGATTCCAAATTCGTCGATCAATCCGTAACGCAATCTAATCTCTATTGTGGGCGTTGGAAGCGGTTTGACGACCGCGAAGTCAGATTCTAGCTGACTCTGTCCACTTAAGAACTGGCGAGTGAGGTTCTCTTCAATCTTTCTTTCCTCGGGGTTGATATAGACAGGTTGTTCCCTCGAATCAAATCCTCTTCTGAGTTTCGGGACTAGCGTTTCCAGTAGCGATATCTCAAAGCCTGGATCGGCTGAATAACCAGCCCTGGGTCCCCTTTCAGGAACCTGAGCCATCTCGGACGCTAAAAGGCTGCTACTTCCCTTCGCCAAGAGCTCGTGTATCGCCTCCAGAACCAAAGGATCGGATACCAGATCACCATGTGAACGACGGACAAAGTACTCCGGTACATCATTCAGGCGACCACTAACAACAGGAACAAATCCATCCCCTTCCCGTGAGACCTCAAAAACGTCGGGACTACTCAAAGCCGCTTCTGAACGGACTCCAACTGGAGTCAATTGGTCCCAGCCCAGGACATTGATCATTCGCTCAGGGTCGATAGCCTGGACGAGTTCTTTCTGATGCTTTCGGGCTGCCAATAGATAATCGGAGGAGACTTCGGCCGGGGCAAACGCATCCTTCTTATAAATTCGCTCCGCCTCCGGAAACACCTTGGGCGAAGGCAGGAGTTGATAGAGTGATGGAAAAGAGTTGATAACTTCCAGAAGCTCCTCAAGACGATGTTTTTCATCCAGCAGGTCAAGCTTGCGGATCAAAGGATCGGTACCAGTCAGGACTCCTACCAGGGCCGGTGCACCGTAATGAGGTGTACCGATGAGCAACAATCGCCCTCCTGCAACGCCGTTGCCGGCGTTGTCCCACATTCTCTTCCAGCGATCGCCATAGTTGAGGATGAATGTCCGAGCCACGATTCCGCCCAGCGAATGGGCGACCAGATGGACCGGCGCATCTTCCTCAAACCAACGACGGAGACTAGCTTCCAGCTCTGCAGCTGCGAGTTCAACCCTCTTACGCCAGTCATAAATAAAGGCTCGGACATTCCAGCGCTCGAGCAATGCAATCAGCAATTCGCCGTACGAGCGTTTCGAGATGCCGGTCGCATTAATGGTTGTATCCGGTGTTGCCTCACTTCTTCCTCCCGGGCTGAGCTTCAGCTTTTCAAGGCCTCCCTGGGCGATCGAGAGGGCGCTAAGCCAGACCGTCTCTTCCTTTTCACTTGAAGTGGCAGTCAGCTCGCTTCCCATGATCCCGTGCAGGAAAACTACGTTTCCCAGCGGCTTCCTATCCCGTCGAGAGACCAGTCTTAATGCTCTACTGTGGAGGCTGCGATAGACTTCGTCGCCAAGGTAAACCCGAAGTGCCTCCTCTTCCCGGGTGCTTGGCCGAGCCATCATTTGGAGATACTGTTGGGGATCGGCCGAAGAAAGACGTCGGACAAAGGAGCGTTCGTCAAAATTAGTCATCTGAAGCTTTCCGATTAGCGGAAGATCTTCTGTCTCTTGTTGCTGTGTTTCCCTTCTAACTGGGGATGTTGAGGATAGTCCTCGATGAGGTGCTGGAGCCGCTGATGCAGTTGGGCGTATGTCAGATCGTAATTCGCT
>DATGOF010000689.1:0-3313 GCA_035306285.1 Acidobacteriota bacterium
AATCCCACAGTGCAAAAGCAAACATCCCCTCGATGTGACGAAGAACCTGTTCGCCCCATTCTTCGTAGCCGTGAACGATGGTTTCTCCGTCGGTTGCCGATCGGAACCGATGCCCCCTCATGAGGAGCTCCTCCCTGAGCACACGGTAGTTATAGATCTCTCCATTAAAAACGAGCTGGATTTTTCCGTCCTCGCTGCAGAGAGGCTGATTCCCTGCCGGGGAGAGGTCCACAATGGACAGGCGACGAAATCCCAGGCCAATGGAAAATGTCCGAGAATGGCCCAGGAAATGACCTAAATCGTCCGGGCCACGTCGGATCAGCGACTTTGTCATCTTTGCGAGCAGATCCCTGGATACCCCCTTCAGCCCGCTTTCGACGATGCCGCAGATACCACACATATGATCTAAGGCGTTTGGTTTCGCCTCACCTTTCCCGCCGGTTCTCCCACGGCGAGCCCTACATCCGGCGGGCACGGAGGAGGAGAAACCACCCTTTTCGATCTCCTGCCAGCTGCGAAACTGCCGACAATACCTTCTGAACGAGCAGGCTGCGGCTTCTCTCACCCCGGTCGCACCAGGTCAGGACCGACTTTATCTGAACATCAGTCAGAGGCAGAGTTGCCACCATGCTCGCCAGCTCGTGTCTCGTCAGCGCGACTGTCCCAGGACTTTCAACGTGATCGGCCAGAACCTGCCGCAGTGACTTCCACGGTCGGCCGCTGAACAAGGCAAAGCGAATCCAGGTCCAGTAAGCTGCTATCGAGTGACGGTGATACAGCATCAGCTTCAGCTCGCCACCCGGACGCAGAACGCGGACCAATTCCCTCATTGCCTTTGAAAGGGAGGGCGTATGATGGAGCACTCCCCACGAGTAGACCAGATCAAATGAGGCGGCAGGGAAACTGAGGTTCTCGCTGTCTCCAATCTGGAGCCTTGCGTTGTCCAGACCTTCCATATCAAGTCTGTGACGCGTTTGACGAATCGACTCACGGGTCAGATCTATTCCATAGAGCTCAGCCCCTCGGCGAGCGAAGCGTACGAAATCTGTTCCGGTGCCGACTCCGACTTCGAGCACTCGGCGTCCCCCATATGCTCGGAAGTCTGCAAAAGAATCGATGATGGGTTCGAACTTTCTCCTGCGTTGTTCGATTCCCTGAAAGTACTCCGCCGAGTAGCACTCGGCTTCGATCCCATCGGCGCCACAAGGATGCTCTTCCCAGTAACGCCGTACCGCTCTTTTCTGTCCGGCCACACCACTAGCGAAAGTGGGACTTCCTCTCATACTCAATTCGATAAAGGCATTGACCACTGTCACGCAGCAACAGTTGCAGATAGCGCTCCTGAAACCGACGTTGTGCCAACCAAGACGCGGCCAACTGCTGGTCGTCGTAAACGGAATCGTAAATGAGAACGTGGGTTATTCCCGCCCGCCTCAGGAGCTCTAGAAACTCCGCCTCACTGACCTTGGAAGGGGATTGGGTAAAGTAGCCGTGAAGTGGCCGTTCTAGATAAAAACTGTGGGCTGGAGATCCGAGGTTATCACTCGCAGGAGTCAAAGCTGCTATCTGTGCACCGGCGGATAATTGGGTCCGAACGTACCATGTAACCTCCCAGGACGGATACCACCGGGTCGCGGGAAGATTAGCTCCCAGGTACTGTTCCAGGTTTCGCAGTCCGGCCACGAAAGAAAGCCGGTCTAGAGACACGAAGTTGATATACCCCCACATACCTAAATTTAAGGACAGGCTCGTGAATGTGAGCAGCAGAATCAAGCGTCCGGCGGCAGGCTTGGTTCGAAAGATGTGCCAAAGAGCGCAGGCAGACAGAACTGCCAGCAGACCAAGAGTGGGGAGAAGATGACGGGGCCTCTGAACCGTTTGAAACCAGAGCAGCAACATGCCTCCACTGAAGAGGAGAGCCGTAAGCAGCCGGCGGTCGAGGCCACGGACAAGCACCAGGAAGGGCACCGTGGCAAGAAAGACAGGTCCGATCGATTTGCCCAGAGGACCCTCCAGTTCCGTCTGCAGGGTACCCTCCATCGACATTTGCCAGAGCGTATCGAAGAAGGATCCAAATCCAGATACGCTGCGCAGCTCTTTGCCGGTAAAGAATGGTTCGCCGGTCAGCAGAAAGGAACGCCAAATCCAGAAGAGTGAGGGGAGGACTGGTAGCCCGAACCTGAGCACCAGCAAGATGACTTCTCTCACCTTGATCCTGCCAGAGCGGGATAGCTTCCAACAGATCCCGCCAATCAGGAGGGCAGCCGTCAGGAAACTGGCCTGTTTGATACCGGCAGCCACTCCCAGAAATGCACCGGAGACTACAAGCCACTTTCGATGCGACTCATCAGGTGGGGCAAAAAACCAGCGGCTGAAGGCCAGAAGAGCCAGCAGGTCGAAGGTGGCCCAGGCCAAATCGATCTTTCCCGATGTCGCAAGGTAACCCACCGTGTGGGTCCCACTCCACAAGCAGGCCGCTGTTATCCCGGCTTCAGGAGAAATCCAGGAACGACCGAAAGAGTAGATGCTCAGGACCGCGAGCACTCCGGGGAGCCATACTCCTGTCAGTTGGGCAAGGATTTGTCCTCTGATCATAAAGCCCACACCTGTGAGCAGCGCTCCGTTAGCGGGAAAAGAGGCCGTGTAAATAAATTCAGGGGCGACAATACCCCTCTGCCAAACAAACTCCCGGGCCAACACAAAATAGCCGGCCAGAGAATCTCCCTCCAGCGTGGGACTCAAGGCGACCAGGGTATAAAGGATCCAGCAGCCTGCAAGCAAGATCGAGAAGAGCCGCCACGGCATCTGAATCCAAATCTTCCTGAGCAGTATACGAGGCAGCTGAATCCACCATCGCCATTCCTTTTTCCCCAGTAATCCAAAGACAAAGAAAGTCGAGAATAAAGTGAGCAGATTGAGCTGCCGGATGGCACCGGCAACCAGCAGAATAGTGATCAGCAATCCGAGCCCGACGCCACAGGCAAGGACGACCTCTTCCGAAACATTTTGGAACGAAAAGCCGAAGTGACGGAGGAGGGTTCGCCCGCAACTCAGGCAGACGATGGCGACACACAGGACAAGGGTGAGGTCAAGGACGCTATTCATCCTTCCTTGCTACCAGGAGCTGGTTGGCCATAATCCATTTGAGACCGAAAGGCCCCAGGGCTCTTTCCAAGAATCGCTCGGCTGGAAAGCCAATTGGAGAGAACATAAATCGCTTCTTCTCGATCACCTGGAAACCTGCCGCCCGGCAAAGGAGGTCAAGGTCATTCAGTGACAGAGCTGTCTGATGACCCGTTTCATTTAGAATTCC
>DATGOF010000690.1:0-2031 GCA_035306285.1 Acidobacteriota bacterium
CGCGAATACCAGTTGCGCCAATACCGAAACCATCGATCCCTGTGGGGAGGTATGCGATTCCGAAAGGCCATCGACGTGGCCACCGGAACCACCGTCAGGGCAAGAATCAGAGATCCCACCAGTGCACAACAAACGGTGATAGCCATGGGCCGGAACATCCGACCCTCGAGGCCTTCAAGCGTGAGGACAGGGAGATAAACAGAGATAATGATGGCAACTCCAAACACAACCGGGCGGGCGACTTCATGAGCCGCAGCACGAATCTCCTGGAATGTCGAGCTAGAGGGATTTGAAGGATTCTTCTGCAGCTTGCGAACAGCATTCTCCATCATCACGACTGAGCCATCGACGATCAATCCGAAGTCAATGGCCCCCAGACTCATCAAGTTAGCTGTCACTCCGAAAGCCATCATGCCCATGAAACCAAACAGCATGGACAGTGGAATGACGGCTGCTACGATCAGAGCTCCGCGAATATTCCCAAGGAAGAGAAAGAGGATTACAACGACCAGGAGACCACCTTCAACGAGATTGTTTCGAACGGTCGTGATGGTTCGGTTGATTACCTCCGACTGGTCGTAAAACGGCTTGATTCGGACGCCGGCAGGGAGGATGCCGGAGAGTTCCTTGAGCTTAGTCTGGACCCTTGCATTGACGACTTTGCCATTCTCCCCTTTGAGCATGATGACCATGCCCGAGACCGTTTCTCCACGACCATCCCGAGTCACTGCTCCTTGACGTGGCATTGCGCCAATGGCGATTTCGGCAATATCTCTCAGGTAGACTGGAACGCCGTTGTGGCTCGCGACCACAATCCTGTCAAGATCCTGGATGGTTTCGGCCCGTCCAATGCCCCTTATGTTGTACTGTTCGCTTGCATGTTCGATATATCCGCCACCAAAGTTGGCATTGTTGTCTCGGACCCTTTCATAAATGTCCCGAAGGGAAAGCGAATATGATCGCAGCAGGCGCGGATCGACAACGATGTGATACTGCTGAGTGAATCCACCCCAACTGTTGACCTCTCCAACACCGGGAACCGTTCTGAGCTGATATCGAATGAGCCAGTCGTGAATCGTTTTCAACTCCAACATCGAATAGCCGTCACCCTCTACGGTGTATTGAAATACTTCACCGAAGGCGGTTGCTACCGGACCCAGCGTCGGTTCCAGACCAGAAGGAATGCGCGAACGAGCCTCATTCAGGCGTTCCGTGACCAGCTGACGGGCAAGATAGATTTCTACCGAATCTTCGAAAACGATCGTTACGATAGAAAGACCAAGTTTCGAGATAGATCGCGTCTCCAGTGTGCGGGGAAGGCCCATGACGGCCGACTCTATTGGGAAGGTCACCAGTTGTTCCACTTCGACCGGTGCCATACCGCGTGCTTCTGTGACGATCACGACCTGGTTATTCGTTAAGTCGGGAAAGGCGTCGATAGGTATGTTGGTGAGGGCCCAGATCCCCCCGACTAGCAAGGCGATGAGGGCGACCAGAACGAGAAACCGCTGATGGAGGTGAAAGTCGATGAAGCGTTGTAGCATTATTCTTCAGCCATCTGGAACTTCAGCAACTCCGACTTCAGCAGGAAAGAGCCGTCACCGACGATTTCTTCGCCTGCTTCCAGTCCGGCTCGGATCTCGATCCGGGAATCGAACCGGTTTCCTATCTCAACCGGCCGCGGCATGAAGCGAGCTTCCGCAACCCGTATGAAGACAATATTTCGGCCGTCGATGTTTTGAAGGCCCGTCGACGGGATGGTGAGGACACCAGACGGAGTCTCCAGTTCGAAGCGAATTGTGGCGTACATCTCTGGCTTCAGCTGCCGGCTGGGATTCGACAGGACGCAACGGACCGGTACGGTTCGAGTCTGGGGGTCGAGTATGTCGCCGATGTATTCAAGTTTTGCAGGAAAGGAACGATTGCCATATGCGCGGACTCGAACCTCGGCCTTCTGGCCCTCTCTCAGAGAAGCAAGATGAGCTTCCGGAACTTCTGCATGAACCCAGAGCACGCTCAGCTCACTGATCA
>DATGOF010000691.1:0-2097 GCA_035306285.1 Acidobacteriota bacterium
GCTCGATCCGCCGGGTTCAATCGTTCGCCTGACCGCCTTTTCCGGAAGTCTGTACGCCGCCTGCTTTTTTCCGACGCTGATCTTAGGTCTTTACTGGAGACGCGGTAACGGTACGGCTGTCACTGCTTCCTTCCTGACAGGACTTGCAGTTCTCCTCCTGTGGGAGCACCTTGAGATTCACACCGGAATTCACGAAGTCTTTCCGGCAATTTTTCTTTCGACACTGGTGTTTGTTGTTCTGACCTGGTTTCTTCCGTCCACTATTTCGAAGGAAGTCGAGGACAGCTTTCGATCATTGCACGCTTGACAGTTTCTTATCCCTGCAAGCTGCTAATATCAAATTGTTCATGAGATATTTACCTTTCAGTTCCTCAAGAGAAGACGGTACCGATCTTTCTATTTTGAATGTTCTGGACGATGGTTCACGAGGATCGATTCGTCACTTTTCTTTCAATCAATTAAACCAGTGGGTTTCCAACTATGCGTCCTTTCTTAACCGTCGGGGAGTAGGCAAGGGTGAGCGTGTCTGTTTGTATCTGCCGAATAGCCTGGAGTTGGTGGTTGCACTCTTCGGGAATCACTTGCTGGGCGTGATTACTGTTCCTGTTAATCCCCTTTGCACCCGTGAAGAACTGGAGTTTGTGGCGCGGGAAGCAGAGATCTCAGGCATCATCACGGCAGAGGATCGGCCTGGTTTCTGTGAAAGGAAGTTGAAGCTGAGTCTCCGCCAAAGTGACTTCTGGGATGCCATGACAGAACAAACCACGAGCTTTCCTGAAAACCAGGAAGAAGACGCCGGAGCCCTCCTTTGCTTCACATCAGGAACGACTGCTCGTCCCAAGGGAGTATTGATCAGGCACCGCAACATCCGCTCCAATCTGAAGGATCTCATTGAAACCTGGGGATGGACTTCTGAGGACTCACTTCTCCTTTCGCTTCCGCTCTTTCATGTTCATGGCCTGGGTCTGGGGCTACATGGCTGGGCCATGACAGGATGCCGATTAGCTATCCTCAATCGCTTTCGCCCACGTCGGGTGGTAGAAGAACTCAGCAGCGGAGAGTTCACCATGTTCATGGGGGTTCCTACCATGTATCGTCGCATCGTCGACTGCTATGACTGGAAGCTTCATGACTTGTCTCGCCTGAGATTGGCGATTACCGGATCAGCCGGTATGCCGATGGAGCTTCACGGGCAATGCCGGAAAATCTTTGGACAAACCCTGCTGGAGCGATATGGAATGACCGAAACGTTCATGAATACTTCCAATACTCTGACCGATCGAAAGCCTGGCTCGGTGGGTCGTCCTCTTCCTTCTGTCCGTATTCGCTTGTTGGATGACCAGGGCCAGTGGATTGCCACTAGAGGCGAACCAGGAGAGGTCTGCGTCCAGGGACCGAATGTTTTTTCCGGTTATTGGCAAGATCCGGAAACCACGAGAAAGTCGTTCATTGATGGATGGTTTCGAACTGGAGATTTGGGCTACCTGGATGAGGAGGGACGACTTTACCTGATGGGCCGGGTAAGCGTCGATTTCATTAAGTCAGGGGGTAACCGGATTGGGGCACGCGAAGTAGAGGAAGTGCTGGAACGGCATCCGTCCGTGCAGGAGGTGGCTGTTATCGGTTTGCCTGATCATCAACTGGGCGAAAAGGTAGTAGCGGTTGTTATCGCGAGGGGCGAACTGGAAGCAACCGGAGAGAAGAGTCTTTCGCTCGAAGAGGATCTGCTGAATCATTGCAGGCAGCACCTGGCTTCCTACAAGTGTCCTCGGGAAATCCGATTCGTATCTGAGCTCCCGAAGAACGCGATGGGGAAAGTTCAAAAGAACAGGCTGAAAGCGCAATAAACCAGGTTCGATCATCCTGCCGGCGGTTGTTAAGATGAAGTCGAGTCTAACCGCGACTGCTCGCAGGAGAGGGTGACGATGCCCGAGTTGACGAAACAGGTTATCCAGCAATACCTGGAAGGACTCTATCGCAAATCTGTGCGAATCCTGACTGTGACTCTGCTGGGAGACGCCGGGGGCCCCGAGTCTTTCAAAGAGTTCGGTTACGGCACTCCCCTTAAGGTCGAGTACGAGATAGACGGTGAGGTTC
>DATGOF010000692.1:0-6067 GCA_035306285.1 Acidobacteriota bacterium
AACCGCTCCGGTCACATCTGTTACCATGCCGGGGCTGGTTCCCCAGCTGACTTGCGGAGAGAGATCGGATGCACCCAGTTCGAGTTCCCGATCGAAAGTGGCGTCAGGATCAGAAGGGAGCGACTTCCAGTATTCGATGGCATCAAGCAGCGCTTTCCCTTTAGGGGCAAATCGCCGGCCTTCGACATAAGCGAAAGTCGTTTCATCCGGCGCTATCATTCCGGCCCGGGCCCCCGCTTCAATCGACATATTGCAAACGGTCATCCGTTCCTCCATCGAGAAACCGCGTATGACTTCACCAGCGTACTCCAGTACGTAACCGGTCGCTCCGTCAGTTCCGATGGTACGGATAACGTAGAGGATAACGTCTTTGGCCGTGACGCCGTGACCTAGCTTTCCATTGACAGAAATCCTGAAGGTCTTCGGCTTCGATTGCACCAGGCATTGGGTGGCCAGGACATGCTCGACCTCGCTCGTGCCGATACCAAACGCCAGAGATCCAAAAGCTCCGTGCGTGGAAGTATGGCTGTCTCCGCACACGATCGTCATGCCAGGTTGAGTAATTCCGAGTTCCGGTCCGATGACATGGACAATCCCCTGATGGGGACTGTCTAGCCCGTACAGCGGAATACCGAACTCTTTGCAATTGGCTGCCAGTGTTTCAACCTGTTTAAGAGAAATCTGGTCAAGAATCGGAAGGGATCGGTCCGTGGTCGGCACGTTGTGATCCATGGTGGCGTAGGTGAGATCGGGCCGACGTACTTTGCGCCCGCTGATGCGCAGCCCTTCGAAAGCCTGTGGTGATGTAACTTCGTGAACGAGATGACAGTCTATGTAGAGAAGAGCCGGCCGCCCCGGTTCTTGATAGACAACGTGATGGTCCCAGATCTTCTCAAATAAGGTTTTTCCCATAGCTATTTTCCTGTCAGATACTGTCCCCGACGGTGACCTTTGAACCAGAACCTTCAAGGGTCTACTGGAAGGATTATAACGTAGCCTCGAAAAGCTCGATTCTTCACAGGGGAAAGGGGAGTCTTCAGCGACACCTCTGGCTGATTAACCGACCATCTGATCAGCTGATGAAGAGTCGTCTTTGACTTCCTTCTCTTCAAGACGGCGCAACTCGTGGAGAGCCTTATTCACCGCATTTAGGTAAGCACGAACACTGGCATCGATGATGTCTACGCTGGCAGCCTTTCCAGTGTAGTTTTTCCCATTGATTTGAACATGCACAAAGACTTCACCCAGCGCATCCTTACCCCGGGTGACCGAGCCGACTGTATAGTCGATGAGCCGTCCGGAAACCCCGGTAATATTATCGATGGCCCGATAGCAGGCGTCGATCGGTCCCCGTCCATATGCGGCTTCGACGTGGGTCTCGTCGCCCTTTTCCAGCTTGACGACACAGCTGGACAGTTCCTGATTTCCACCCGCGGAGTACACGTGTTTCAACCGATAGGTGTCTGGAATCAGTTTAATGCCGTCCTGAATGATTGTGATTAGATCCTCGTCATAAATTTCCTTCTTCTGGTCGGCCAGCTTGGTGAAAAAGAAGTAAGCCCGTTCCAGTTCGTCTTTGGAGAGCTCATAGCCCAATTCCTGGAATTTTTTCCGCAAAGCGTGACGGCCGCTATGCTTACCCAGAACCAAACTGCTGCTGACGATGCCGACTGTTTGAGGCGTCATAATCTCGTAAGTGAGGGCATTTTTCAGAACTCCATCCTGGTGTATACCCGCCTCGTGGGCGAATGCGTTCTTTCCAACGATTGCCTTATTGGCCTGGATCACCGATCCCGTGAGGTTGGTCAGAAGCCGGCTTGAGCGGTATATCTCTTCCGTGACTACGTCTGTATAGTACGGCAATCGATCCTTTCGGGTACGCAACGCCATGACGATCTCTTCGAGCGACGCATTTCCGGCCCGCTCTCCGATTCCATTAATCGTACATTCCACCTGACGGCACCCGTGTTCAACGCCGCTCAAGGAATTGGCGACGGCCATGCCCAGATCATCGTGACAGTGACAGCTGAAGATCACTCCTTCTTTATTCGAGATCCTGTCGATGATCTGTTTGACAAAAGGACCGTATTCTCCAGGGATGGAATACCCTACCGTGTCGGGGATATTAATGACGCGCGCCCCTTCAGCAATCACCGCTTCGAATACTTCAACCAGATAATCGATATCGCTCCGGGTCGCATCCTCGGCGGAAAACTCGACGTCGTCGCAGAGATCGCGAGCGATCCGTACGGCCTCGATGGCCTGCTTCAAAACTTCTTCCTTCGTCTTGCGGAGCTTGTATTCAAGATGAATGTTGGAGGTGGCGATGAACGTGTGGATGCGAGGTCTTTGGGCGCCCATGAGAGCTTCCCAGGCTCGCTCAATATCCTGGCGATTTGCCCGTGCCAGAGCAGCCACTATCGGCTTTCGAACTTCAGCTGAAATTGCCCGAACAGCCTCAAAATCGCCATCCGATGCGATGGGAAAACCCGCTTCGATGATATCCACATTAAGCTTTTCTAGCTGGCGAGCCATCTTGAGTTTCTCTTCAAGGTTCATGGAACAGCCAGGAGATTGTTCACCGTCTCTTAACGTGGTATCGAAAATGTAGACTTTCTCAGACATAGAATTCTCCCATCCTAGTGAGCTTGTATCGGACACTAGCAAAGTATACCAACAATCGTCAACAAAACAGCCACCGCTGCGCCGCTATCATCTCTTCTCTTTCAAGGATGATTTGACCGAAGAATCGTTTGCTATGTCCCCACTATCGGTCATTATAACTCCTTGACACCGCTCCTTGAGATCAGGAATGCTCCCGAAATGATTGCCAGAATTAGCCCCAGGCCGAAAACTGCAGCTGTAGGGGAAACGCGTGAGGCAACATAGGCCCCTGAAATGTCGCCAAGGGGCATTCCGGCCCGAAAAGCGAGCATGAAGATACTCATCACTCTCCCGCGGATTTCCTCGGCGGTGGCCAGTTGTACGAGCGAAGTGATCGACGCAAATAGTCCGATCAGGCACAGACCGCTGAAGAACAGCAATATCGAGCTGAGGACGAGAACGCGCGAAACAGCAAATAGGCAAAGCAGAATAGAAAACACGACCTGCACCCACAGGGTCAACCTTCCCTTATTCTTAACGCCGGAGAAAGTCGCATAAAGCAGGGCGCCGGTAATTGAGCCGGCCCCGGAGATAGCCATCAAAGTCGAATATCCAGTTGCTTCCAGCTGGAAAATATCTCTGGCGAAGACTGGAAGCAGAGTAATTAAGGGAATCCCGCAGAAAGTACTGACAAACCCGAGAACCGTCAATTGCCAGAGTGAACCCCGGTCCCTGACATACTGCAGTCCCTCTTTAATCTGTACCAGAACGGACGTTTTGCTTTCGGGAGGAACGAACGAGCTTCGAACGAAAAAGAGAGCCGCAATGACGGCAAGGAAGGACAATCCGTTCAGACCAAAGCAGTAGATGGCTCCCAGAGAGGCAAATGCCGCACCGGCCAAAATTGGCCCAACCACTCTGGCCAGATTGAATTGGATAGAGTTCAAAGCGATTGCGTTCGCGACGTGTTCTCTCGCGACCAAACCGGGAATAAGGGCCTGATAGGCAGGGCCTCCAAATGCCTGTCCGATGCCGGCCACGAAGGCCAGGACGAGAAAGTGCCAGATATTGATACGATCGAGCGCAAGCAGAAGCGTGAGAGTAAAGGCGACACTCATCTGGACGAACTGGGAAAAAATCAGTAGCTTTCTGCGGTCGATGCGATCGGCGAATGCTCCTCCCACCAGGGTCAGGAGGATAATAGGAAGCTGTCCCAGAAAACTGATCAGACCGAGATAGTAAGCTTCGCCCGTGATCTCCAGAACCACCCAGGACTGCGCCACCACCTGCATCCAGTTTCCTGTGGTGGACGTGAAGGCTCCTGACCAGAGAATACGAAAGTCGCGATACTTGAACGCCTGGAAGGTCCGTTTCAGATAGCTTCCGGGATTCTCGGATTCACTCAATTCCTGAACCCGAGCTGCCGGCTCATTTTCGGCTTCCGCCCGCTCTTTCATCAAGACATTATGCCATCGTGTTGGGCTGCGTTTGCCAGTCAGGACTGTGATGTCATTACGAACCAGTCGGAGAGAAGATGAATTCAATCACATCTCCATCCTGGACAATGTAGTCCTTCCCTTCGGTCCGAAGGAGCCCTTTCTTGTGAAGGGCTTGCCAATTTCCGTGGGTGACCAGGTCATTGAAATCCACAACCTGAGCTCGAATAAAACCTTTCTCCATGTCGGAGTGAATCTTTCCGGCCGCCTGGACGGCTCGGGTCAGACGGGGAATCTCCCACGCTCTCAAGCGATTGTTGGCCACGGTATAAAAGGTGATGAGGTCGAGTACCCGGTACGCTTCGGCTACCACCCGCTGCAATCCGTTTTCTTCAATCCCCATTTCCCGTTCGAACTCTTTGCGTTCCTCGGGAGCGAGTTGCTGAAGCTCATACTCGAGCTGGACTGACAGAGCGACAACGCGATCGGCGCCCGGAATCTTTTCTTGAATTTCTACCGCACAAGGATGAGGTTTCACGTTGAAATCGGACTCCGAGATATTGGCTACGTAGAATACCGGTTTACTGGTCAACATGCCGAGGCCTTTCAGACGATTGATCTCATCGGCATCGAGCTCCAGTATCCTCAGCGGAATGCCCGCCGCGAGCTTGTCGCGATACAGCTCGAGTCGCTCCTTCTCCCGTGCATGCTTGCGTGGATCGGTCTTCCAAGATCTGATTCGTTTGTCGATCGCTTTTTCCAGAACCTCGAGGTCAGCCAGCAGCAATTCGGTTTCTACAATCTCAATGTCTCGTATCGGGTCTACATCACCGAGTACATGGGCGACATCCCCTTCCTGAAAGCACCTGACGACGTGAGCGATAGCGTCTACGGATCGGATGTTGCCCAAGAATTGATTGCCCAGTCCTTCACCCTTGCTGGCTCCCTCGACCAGGCCCGCAATGTCGATGAACTCGATAAAGGCGGGCGTAACGTCCTCAGGGTTGAGTATTTCTTTGAGCGTTGTGAGTCGGGAATCTGGTACCGGGACAACTCCAACGTTGCTGTCGATGGTGGTAAACGGATAGTTGGAAATGGCGGCTGAGCCGGAGGTGAGGGCATTGAAGAGAGTTGACTTTCCCACATTGGGGAGTCCGATAAGACCGACTGAAAGCATCTCGCTATCTTAACAAGCGTCTGCTCTATCTGCCTTCTCCGGTCAGGATCGCGGAATAGATAGCGCCATAAAGCTGAGCTTCTGCTTTCAGCTGACTGAGCTGCAATGGTGGTATCGGCAAGCCGTAGCCGGACGCTCGTTCCTGCAAAGGACCCAGGATACGTTCTCCCTGTTCGCCGATTCCGCCTCCGATGACGATTATGTCCGGATCCAACAGGGCGACGACGTTGAAGATTGCGATTCCCAGATACTCGAAGAATTCCTCAAGGATCTTTTGGCAGTCTTGATCTCCCTTCTCCGCGGCTTCGAAGACATGCCTGGACGTGACCCGTTCTGAGGAACCTGCGAGCTGATTCAACAGGGAAGAGTTTTTGTTCCTGGCCAGCTTGCGACCATTTTGATCGAGGCTCAGGCCGGACGCAACTGATTCCAACCAACCCAGGTCGCCCTGCCTGCGGTCTCTCTGAAAAGGCTGTAAGACCATGTAGCCGATCTCGCCGGCACTGCACCTGCCTCCGCGATGGAGCCGGCCATTGACAAAGACGCCTCCCCCTACGCCCGTACCGAGCGCAAGAAAGAAAAAGGTCGGACAGTCCCGCGCTGCGCCTTTCCAGTGCTCTCCCAGGGCCGCCATATTCACATCGTTATCAAGGGCGACGGGGACAGGAAAGACTTCTTCGATCAACGTCCGTAGGGGGAGATCTTCCCAGAATGGAACGTTGGGGGCGATCACCACCTTGCCGCTATCGAAATCGATCGGACCAGGCACACCTACCGCCACCGCTGAGATCTCTTGCAAAGAGGTATGCGATGCCTCGAGTAAATCCAGCATCGTATTGTTCAGTAGAGT
>DATGOF010000693.1:0-6868 GCA_035306285.1 Acidobacteriota bacterium
AATATCGCTCTGAAAATGAGCCTGTAGTGACAGATCTACCTGTTATTTTATTGATCGATGGCGGCACCAGCGGAGCTGCAGAGGTTTTCGCTGCGGCGCTGGTCGACAATCTCAGTGCGAGAACGGTTGGAGAACAGACCAACGGGCAGGGGACTCTGCAAAGTGAGTTCATCTTGGACGGAGGATCGGTTCTGATCATTTCAACCAAGTTGATCGATCGTCCGGTTGGCAAGCCCCTGCAGGCCGCCGAGTTGCGGGATTCAGGGATTGAACCGGATGTGAGGGCTCCGACGAGGGATTTTATAACGAACTTTTATTTCGATAATACGGGTGAAGATGAGACCGAACTGGAAGAAAGTTTCTTCCGATCACTTGATAAAGCGGTCGAACAGGAGCAACTCCAGGCCGGGATCGAAGAGGTAAAGAAGATCATCGAAAACAGCCGACACCGAGAAGCTGCTTAGCTAGTTAAACCGTTTTCTCTTAACGAAGGAGGAGAGATGAACAAAGGCGAATTGGTAGATGCGATTGCTAAAGAAGCAGAGATTTCCAAGTCTCAGGCTCAGGCTGCACTGGACTCTTTTGTTGAGAACGTGAAGAAGTCCTTGAAGAAGGGCCAGAAGGTAACTCTGGTTGGTTTCGGAACGTTTTCTACTTCAAAAAGGGCGGCGCGAACGGGTCGAAATCCTCAAACCGGCAAACCCATTAAGATCCCGGCCAAGAAAGTGGCAAAGTTCACCGCGGGGAAGGCTCTAAAGGACGCCATCAACTAGGCATTTCTCCCGTGTCTTGCGGGATCAAGATTGGATCGGGGCTGGTCACGAGCGATGCTCACCTGAATTGCCGGCCCCGAAGTTGTTTAATTCTGAATCCTGTGAAATTTTTCAATCATTCCTTTTGTGGTAATCTTGCCACGACAGAGTAGGTGCGTAGCTCAGGGGGAGAGCGCTTCCTTGACGCGGAAGAGGTCAGCGGTTCAAATCCGCTCGCACCTACCACGTTTCCGTGAAGCATTCTATTCGGACCATCCTCACATGTTAACTGTCGTGTTTAAACGGAGCTGCCTTTGGACAGCCGGTCAGTGGCTATCCGTATCACTGAAAGTATGAACCGGTCGCAGGATCACGAATGTTAGAAATGATCGGGACAGGCTAATGGAGACAATGCAGGAGAGTGGAAAAAAGGAGAAGCTGAAAGCAATTCGGAGAGACGGCACTATGTTCGACGTCGAAGACTCCGAAGAGGCACTCGAGATTTTGCGCCATTCCACTTCTCATTTGATGGCTCTGGCCGTGATCGATCTTTACCCCGACGTGCACCTGGGTATCGGGCCCCCCACCAGCGAGGGATTCTATTATGACTTTCAGACTCCTCATAGCTTCAACGAAGAAGACCTATTGCGAATTGAACAACGGATGAGGGAGCTGAAAGAACAAGACCTTCCTTTCGAACCCTCTATCGTCGAAAAGGAAGAAGCACTCAAGTTCTTCGGGGAGAAAGGTGAGCACCTGAAGCAAGAACTCATTCAGGATCGAGCGGGGCAAGTGCTGTCATGTTACCGTCTGGGTAAGCTCGTGGACTTCTGTCTGGGACCCCACGTGACTCGTACCTCTCAACTGGGAGCTTTCAAGTTGTTATCCGTCGCCGGCTCTTATTGGAAAGGTGACGAGAATCGAGAGCAGTTGCAAAGAATTTACGGTACAGCCTTCTTTACTCAGGAGCAACTGGACGAATACCTGTCGCGCCTCGAAGAGGCGCGCAAGCGCGACCACCGCCGGCTGGGGGTCGAATTGGATTTGTTCACGATTAAAGATGAAGTCGCTCCGGGGCTCATTTTCTGGCACCCGCGGGGTGCTACGATCAGAGGAATTATTGAAGAGTTCCTTCGGAAAGAACTGGAGAGCCGCGGCTACGAGTTTGTCTATACGCCTCATATCGCGCGAAGCGATCTCTGGAAAACCTCCGGTCACTACGACTATTTTCTGGAGAACATGTATGTCCTCCCGATAGATGAAGAAGAATATGTTCTGAAACCGATGAACTGTCCGGGGCATATTCTGATTTATAAATCGGATATCCGAAGCTACCGCGATCTACCGATTCGACTGGCTGAGTTTGGTACGGTATACCGTTACGAGAAATCGGGAACCCTCCACGGGATGCTTCGTGTTCGCGGCTTTACCCAGGACGATGCCCATATCTTTTGCCGTCCTGATCAGGTTTTTGATGAAGTTTCCCAGACCCTCGACCTGGCCCAGCACGTGCTGGAAAGTTTCGGATTCGAGGAGTACCGCGTGACCCTTTCAGTGTGGGATCCCAATCGACCTGAGGATTACGCCGGAAGTGCCGATGACTGGGAACGTGCTGAGCAAGTTCTCGTTGAGGTGCTGAGTCAAAGAGGGTGGGAATTTGAACGCGCAGAAGGTGAGGCGGCCTTTTACGGTCCTAAGATCGATGTTCAATTGATCGATGCGCTGGGGCGATCCTGGCAGCTCAGCACCTTTCAGTTCGACTTCAATCTTCCCGCCAGGTTTCATGTCAATTACATCGGTTCCGACTCGAAGCCTCACCAGGTGATCATGGTTCACCGCGCGCTGCTCGGATCTATGGAGCGGTTTGTAGGCATTCTTACGGAGCATTATGCAGGAGCCTTTCCGGTCTGGCTGGCTCCGGTACAGGTCGAGGTTATTCCAATCACGGATCGCCAGCACGAATATGCCCGGAATGTAGAGACCGTTTTGAAGGACAAAGGCTTCCGGGCGCACGCCGATCTCCGAAATGAGAAGCTAGGCTACAAGATCCGACAGGCACAGCTTCAAAAGACTCCATTCATGCTCATCGTGGGTGACCGAGAGGTTGAACAACAGTCGGTTTCGGTGCGAAGCCGCTCAGAAGGGGACGTCGGGTCTCAGAAGCTGCCTGAGTTTATGGATCGATTGCAAAATTTAGTTGATAAAAAGGCGATCAAACCGTAATTTTCATGTCATAGAGTGGCAGGTTTCGACTCCTCCGGTGGAGTCGAATTCAGAACCTCCAAATAACCAAAAACTAAACCAAGGAGGAATATCCCTATTATAAAAACACGGGTGAATCATCAGATTAAGAGTCGAGAAATTCGAGTAATTGACGAGGACGGTACCCAACTCGGAATCATGACTCCTGAGGAAGCCTTAAAAGTCGGAGAAGCTCGGGGACTTGACCTAGTTGAGGTAGCTCCTAACGCCAAACCGCCTGTTTGCCGGATCATGGATTACGGCAAATATCGGTACGAACAAAGTAAGAAGGCCCAGGAAGCGAAAAAGCACCAGAAGACAATTCAGGTCAAAGAGGTCAAATTCCGCCCCAAGATCGATGACCATGATTACGAATTCAAGATGAAGCACGCGGCCCGCTTCTTGAAGGCTCACAATAAGGTGAAAGCAACTGTCATGTTTCGGGGTCGAGAAGTCACTCATCCAGAACTGGGTGAGGAGATCCTGAATCGTTTGCGCAAAGATCTGGGAGATCTCGCGACGGTTGAAAGGCCTCCTAAGTTGGAGGGCTACACCATGACGATGATTCTTTCACCGAATCGGGAGAACTGAGCTTCCAGAAACACTTGCCGCTGGACCGCCTGCATTTCACAAGTCGGCCACAATTCTGCTAAGATCATCTTTTTTGATTCCTCAGAGATTGGAGTCCATCCATGAAGTTAAAGACCAAGAAGGCTGCGGCTAAGCGATTTCAGGTGACGGGTGGCGGCAAGTTGAAAAGACGGAAGGCGTACGCCAACCATATCCTCACCAAGAAATCGCCCAAGCGAAAACGTAATCTGCGAAAGTGGGCCCTGGTTTCACCATCTGATGAAAAGCGTGTCAAGCAGATGCTGAATTTGAAATAAAGAAGGCGAGGCAAGTTATGCCGAGAGTTAAACGTGGAAATAAGCGGTTGAAGCGTCGGAAACGGATCCTGCGTCAGACCAAGGGATACTGGGGAACCAAGAGTAAGCTCCATAAAGCTGCCAAAGAGCAGTTGATGCGGTCTCTGGCATTTGCCTATCGAGATCGGCGTCAGAAGAAGCGTACATTCAGGAATCTCTGGATAATCAGGATCAATGCCGCTGTCCGGCAACACGGGCTTTCCTACAGTCAGTTCGTACATGGACTGAGAGAAGCGGGTGTTTCTTTGAACCGTAAGGTTCTTGCTGATATCGCCGTGCGAGACCCCAAAGGATTTGAACAGCTGGTGAGTACTGCCAAAAAAAGCATTGGTTGAAGGACTTTCCAATTACTGATTGATAATTGAGATGGCCTCGTAAGGAACAAAGCAGTGTCTCAAAACGCAGTGGAACATCCTCTCTGGGATGCTTTGCTGGAGGACCTCAAAGAAGCTTCCACTCTTGCCCGCCTGACTGAGATTCGTGACAAATACCTGAGTCGACAGCGTGGACTGTTGACCCTTGAGATGCGGAGGCTCGGTGAGCTTCCGCGAGAGCGCCGGCCCGAAGCAGGACGAGTTCTTAACCAGCTTAAGCAAAACATCGAGAGCGAGCTGGACAGGCGACAAAAGGAGTTGAGTGCCCTTCGTCGGGAAGCTCAGCTCCAATCCGAAAGTCTCGACGTGACTCTACCCGGGTACCGACTGCCCCATGGTGGGATTCACCCGATTCATAAGATCCAGAAAGAAATGGAAAATGTCCTGGTCGGGATGGGGTTCACAATCGTGACCGGTCCCGAAATAGAGACAGACTACTATAATTTTGAAGCTCTCAATATTCCGGAGGGGCACCCTGCTCGCGATGATCAAGACACTTTCTATCTTACCGGGGGCATGCTCCTCAGAACCCATACGTCTCCCGTCCAGATTCACATCATGGAAGCTCAGCAACCTCCTTTGAGGATAGCTGTTCCTGGTCGCGTATTCCGACGTGATTCGGTAGATGCGACACACAGTCCAATGTTTCACCAGCTGGAGGTGCTGGTCGTGGGGGAGGGCATTTCCATGGCCCACCTCAAAGGTGCGCTCGAGGTCTTTCTGAAACGGATGTTCTCCTCTGAGACTCGATTACGTTTCCGGCCCAGCTTCTTCCCGTTTGTCGAACCGGGTGCTGAAGTCGACATGTCTTGTATCTTTTGCGAAGGCGATGGTTGCAGGGTCTGCAAGAAGAGCGGATGGATCGAGCTCGGAGGTGCCGGGATGGTGCATCCCAGAGTACTGGAGAAAGTCGGATACGATACCGAGCGTTTCACAGGATTCGCCTGGGGTATGGGCATCGACCGGCTTGCGCTAACCCGTTATCAGGTCGATGATCTGAGGCTTTTCTTCGAAAATGACATTCGATTTCTGCGTCAGTTCTAGAAGACTCAAGAACAAATAGGCCGGGGGGGCCACCTGTGTTTAAGTCCGCCTTCTTTGCAGAGCGAGTGACCGATGAAAATTAGCCGGAAGTGGTTGGAAGATTATGTAGATATCGACGTCGTGAGCCCCGATGCTTCGACTCTTGCAGACGCGTTGACCATGCTGGGATTGGCGGTCGAACTTGTGGAAGAGGTGTCGGGAGATGCGATTCTGGATGTCGACGTTACCACCAACCGACCCGACTGTTTGAATCACTACGGTATCGCGCGCGAACTTGCTGCCTATTACCGCCTCGATTTGAAGCATCCCGAGTGGGGAGACCTTGAAGCGGACTCCGTTCCCGAGGAAGGCTGTTCGGCGGGGGTGACAATTCTGGATGCCGACCTTTGCTCTCGTTATGCGGCCCGTGTGATGTGGGACGTTGAGATCGGAGAATCGCCAGATTGGCTTAAGACGAGACTTGAAAGCATTGGGCAGAGGGCGATTAACAATATCGTTGATATTACCAACTATGTCCTCTTCGAGTTGGGGCATCCCCTGCATGCCTTCGATTATCATCGCCTAACGGATCGGCAGATCGTGGTTCGTCGTGCCAAACCCGGGGAAACCCTGGTGACACTGGACGGGATTGAGCGAAAGCTCCGGGAAGACATGCTGGTGATCGCCGATGCTTCCCACCCCGTGGCGCTTGCAGGCATCATGGGGGGAGCCGATAGCGAGATCGGCCCCGAGACAAAAGTGCTTCTGCTGGAAAGTGCTTGGTTTCAGCCTTCTTCTGTTCGGTCCACTGCCGGGAGCCTGGGAATGCGAACCGAGGCGTCTTATCGGTTTGAACGCGGCGCCGACCTCGAAATGCCGGTGCGCGCCCTTAACCGGACTTGTCGACTGATCAAGGAGATCGCGGGAGGTCGCATCGTCGGCCCCCTTATAGATGAATATCCTGGAAGAGAGACAATTTCACCGATTCAACTTCGAAAGAAGCGGATTGTTCATGTTTCAGGAGTCGAAATTGATGGTCAGGATGTGGAGGAAACGCTCCGGCGACTCGAGTTCGACGTGAAACCTTCCGGAGACGGAAGCTGGACCGTCCGGCCACCCTCCTTTCGGCATGATATCGAGCTGGAAGATGATCTGGTCGAGGAGGTCGTACGCCACTACGGCTATGACAGGATTCCAGTCATCTACCCTCGACCGGAAGATGCCGGCCAGTTTCAGAAAGATGAACCCTCTCTCGAGCGCATCATCAGCATCCTCAAGGGGAACGGTTTCTGGGAGGCGATGAATTGGGTGTTCACGACTCCCGACCGCTTGAAGCCCTTCTTCGGCGATGAGGTTTCCGCAGTGCAAATCAGCAATCCTTTAAGCGAGGCTGATACCCATCTTCGAGTATCCCTTGTCCCGGGGATCGTGGAATCGTTAAGGCGGAACCTTTATCGCGGCAATCAGGATGTTCGTCTATTTGAGATCGGAAATGTCTTCTTCCTGGGAGAAGATGGACAGAATCGTGAGGAGCGCCGGCTGGGATTGGGGG
>DATGOF010000694.1:0-2246 GCA_035306285.1 Acidobacteriota bacterium
GAAACCCCCAGGGCCTCGGCCGTCTCCGGTAAAGTCATCCCCCCGAAGACACGGCACTCAACGACCTGGGCCTGCCGAGCATCAAGCGCCTCCAGGCGTTTCAGGGCATCGTTCAGCGAAAGAAGTTGATCCAGACGCTCGTCAGCAATCAGCGGCACCTCGTCGATGTCGACGGGCTGTACTCCCCCTCCCCGTTTGGCTGCTTTTCTTCTTATCGCGTAATCAATAAGGATATTGCGCATGGCGCGGGCAGAAACCGCAAAAAATTGGGCTCGATTCTGCCAGTTGAGACGATCCAATTGGACCAACTTCAGGTAGGCCTCATGGACTAACGCGGTGGCATCAAGCGTATGATCCTTCCGTTCACCGCTTAATCGGCGACGCGCAATGGCCCGCAGCTGGTCGTAGACCAGTGGAAGAATCTTGTTGAACGCTTCCCGGTCTCCAGCAGCCGTGGCTTTCAATAACTCTGTGATGTCGCCATCCTTGTGAGCCATGCTCCCGTCCGAAACTCGCGCTGCCCCGACCAATGCCCCTCAACAAAGCAGCACAGCAATTTACCACAGTTATCTGGCCAACGGGTAGTTCTTTGAAGGCTTTTCCCCCCAGCTACGACTGCTCTGTTACACAGGGACCTTGCGACCATATTTCCTATTGTATTCGCTAAGTCACAGGACAGGCGACAGCGATCTCAGCAGGTCGCTCCATGCTCTCTTCTCGCGATCGGGGTGCACCAGCGGAGCGAGTTTCCCGACTCTGCCCTTCAGGTCAGTCAGGAAAGAGTTATCGGATTCACAACGCAAGAGCAAATCACGAAGCTCGTCAGTGCTACCAGGGGAGAACAATCCCGGGTATTCTTCTCCAAGCGTTCCAATCAACCCGGGTATTCTTGACGCCAGCACCGGAGTTCCACAGGCCAGAGCTTCGCAAAGCGTATTGGAACTGCCCTCCAGCAGAGAGCTGATTACGACCAGTTGACTGGACGCCAGAGCACGAAGGGCTCGCTGGTGCCCAACCTCCCCAAGCCACTCGTAGCGTGGATTTTCCCGATTCTCACGCTCAACTTCCCCCTGCATATCACTCTCGAGAATCCGCCCAAAATGGCGGACGCGAATCTTCGATGAAGTGGGGAGGTCCCGAACTGCAAATGCGACACGCAGGGGATCCTTCTCCTTTCGAAAGTGGGCAGCTACACAGACCTGAAATGACGGAGCCGGTTCGGGAAAAGGACGGGGAGGAAGGCTCGATTGATAGATTACCACGACCCTGGAATGCAGCTCGGACGGCAGCTCCCCGGTAGCCTTCCTCTGCAATGCTACGATCGAGGTGGCTAGTTGCAGAGAACGCAAGGTTTCTGGATGAATTTTCAGATCTCGATAGAGGTCAGTACCGGTTAAAGCCACGATAACTGGGCGCTCACTGTTTTGGGCTCGGAATTCTGCCACCACTGGGTAGCTTCGGAAAGCGTGCAAAGCCACTAAGACATCGCAATCACCGGTGAGATGATCGGAGACAGTGACATCATGTCCCAGCTCTTGCATGATTTTGGCCCACCGTTCTGCCGTCACTCGATTCCCCGTTACGAGGTCCTTGGTCAATGGTGTTACGATCAAGATTTGCAATTGGCATCCCTTGTGGAGTTCAATAAACTCAGCATTTCACACCGGCCTCGAAGGGGTTTCGAGCCCTACCGGCAGTGATCATTCCGTGGAGGCCGACATCGCTAAGATGCGCATGCAGCTCCTGGCGCCAGAAATATCGCGGGCAGGCTATACGTTAGACCGGAACGGGCTTGCAGCCCCGGCCTCTACCGTTTCAGTGCGCACGTACGAAAACCAGCAAACACATCCCTGCGATCGGGCGTGTAGAAATTCCGGTACCTTGGGGTCACCAATCGGGATCGGGTCGCCCAACTTCCTCCGCGTAGCACTTTACGGGACCCGAACCAGGGCTCGGAATAATCTGCATAGGCCCCCGGGGCAAAACCGGGATAAGGAAGGAAGTCACTGGTGGTCCACTCCCAGACATTGCCTAACAGATGACCGCAACCTGTTGATTCCGAACCGTCCGGAACCGAATCGACTCGGGTGACGTCAAGGGCCCTCCAGTCAAGGTTGGCCTGCGAACTGATCAGCGGACTGTCTTCTGGATCGCTTCTTTGTTCTAGACTGCCACCGGTCGCGACCAGTTCCCATTCAGCTTCAGTCGGCAATCGACGACCTGCCCAGCGGCAGAAGGCAGCGGCC
>DATGOF010000695.1:0-3206 GCA_035306285.1 Acidobacteriota bacterium
TGCGCGAACAACTCAAGGCCGTTTCCTGGAAGCCCTCTACGATGGCACCTGACTCCACCGCTTCTCGGGTAAACAGATAGGCGGTCCCCATCAAAATTCCGACGTTAACACCACTCCTCGCCAGAGGGGCTGCCATAGCAGATACCATGGCTGCGGAGCGCGCATCGTGGATTCCGCCCGCAAAAAGGACATTCAACTCTTCTGCCTTGGCGGCACCGGAATCGATTGCATCCGACAGTACATCGATTGCGGTATTCCAGAGAACGAAACTGCTTCGGGGACCGACATGTCCTCCGCATTCGCGGCCTTCAAAAATGAAACGCCTTGCTCCCCCTTCCAGGAATGACCTGAGTAGTATCGGTGAGGGAACATGGAGGTAAGTTCGAATTCCGAGATCCTCCAAACGAGCTGCTTGATCCGGGCGGCCGCCTGCGATGATTGCAAAACGAGGTCGAATCTCCCGGATCACTCCCAACTGTTCCTGACGAAGTTCAGGAGGTACGAAACCTAGAATCCCGACTCCCCAAGGGCGTTCTCCAAGGAGCTGCTGTGTTTTTTTCAACAGCGATCGTACCCGGTCGGCTCTCAACAGTGCCAGCGCGAGAAAAGGAAGTGCCCCGGATCTAGCGACTGCGTCGGCAAATTCCGGTACGTCGCTGACCCGCGTCATGGGGCCCTGGACTATCGGGTACTCGGTACCATGGGCTTGAGCCAATGACGATCCACGCTGCAGCAGCGGCTTTGCCACTGCTGCTTGTATATGTTCGTGTAGTGACCGCCGAAATGCTCGAATAATTCCCGAGACAGATTGATAGCGCCGACCCAGCGAAGCCGCAAAAGCGGCGTCCTGCCCGAGTGGCCAGAGACTCTCATCGGTTCCCTTCCAGTCGACGCGAGCCTCGCATTCAAGAAACCATTGCTCGGGGATCAAGTCACCCTGTTCTCCTATGAGCTTCTGCTCCAGCTCCTCAAGATCTCTAAGTGCAGAATTGGACGGACGGTTAAGAACTCGAAATCGCCCACCGATCTCATTCCCGAGACAGACTGTTTCATCACCTTCCATGTAGGTAATTGCCTCACGGACTGTCACAGGAAGGTTCGATTCCCCAGCCAGAGCAAATTGCGAGTCGAGTATTACGCCTGCTGCGCCGGCCGCATAACAGGCCGCAACTGAATGAAGGCCAATGCCCCCATAGGCAAAAACCGGAATTTCGGTAACAGCGCGCAACCGCTGAAGAAGAATGAAAGTCGTTTCCTCCCCGACGCGACCTGGGGCCTCATGGCCTTTGGCTACAAACCCATCCGGTACACAGTTGGCTGATCGCCACAACTCTTCCGTTTCTTCCGTGACCTCGACCAGCACACGGCGGCCGTCCTTGCGTAGTCTTTCGAGGATGGCCTCCCCTTGCTCCGGCAAGCTGATCGCCAGCACGACCGTATTCACCGCTTCTGGCAGTTCCTCGGAGACCTGAACCGAAATCGAGTAACGGGGATTCAATTTGACGGCAAGACCGGTCAGATTAAAGGAAACCAGGCGCTGAAGAGCCTGGCGGACCAGATCAAGGTCATCTATGCCTTCGAGGTTTAATAGACCTGTAGCACCTGCGCGAGCAGATGCGATGGCTACCGCTGGATCCGGCCAGAAAGGCAGATTGGCACCAATGAATTCGAACTCTGTCCCAGTGATTTTGGCTGACATAGCATTTTAGCTGGCTGCTGACGAACTTTGCCGGGGAAGATACTCGTTTTCGTAGTAATTCTGAACCCAGCGCTTGTTGAGCTCCTCGCCCGAGGGAATCTCCACTTCCGCACTACATTTGACGCACTTAAGACGCCCGGTCGGAGTATTCTCGAGTTCACCGCCGCACTCAGGGCATTGCGCGGGAGTGTGCTCGAGTAATCCCTTGATCATACGAACCCATGTGTCTACGCGGGTCAGTCGATGGTTTACATCATCCATCCTAACCTCACCGGAAAGCTCCTCCTCGCTGAGTTCGGGCATTCGTTTTTTCAGGAACCGTTTGCCTTCCTCCGTGAGAATGCCTTCTTTCTCGAGGATGTCGGGACCAAGGACTTCTTCTCCTGTTTTCAGAATGTTCTTATCCGGTATGGAAATTCGGAAAGCGCTTTCGGTCTCCAGCGTAATCTCTAGAAAATCAAGAGAATCGGCCCCCAGATCATCAAGATAAGCGTCTTCTGTCACAAGCGATGCATCGATCTTCAAACTATTCGCAACAATCGTGGCAAATCGTTCTAGGATCTCCTGATCGGACATCTTTGAAGCGGATTCCGTCATAACTCTCCCTCGCACTTGATTCATCTCAACTACTTGTCGCGGCTTGACTAGATCGCTCTGACCGCTAGTACTGCATTCTGTCCGCCAAAGGCGAAGGCGTTAACCAGAGCGGTGTGAACTCTGGCCTTTCTACTTTCATTGGGAACATAGTCCAGGTCACAACATGGATCGACATTTTCATAGTGCATCGTCGGAGGCACCACTCCCTCCGTAATCGCTTTCACTGCACAGATCAAGTTAGTAACACCAGCCGCCGACAGAGTATGACCTAACTGTCCTTTATTTGAAGAAACCATGAGCTTCTTAGCGTGTGGGCCAAAGAGCCTCTTGATGGCGATTGTTTCTACTTCATCATTCTTGGGAGTCGACGTCCCGTGGGCAGCGATATAATCCACAGACTCCGGTTGAATCTCCGCCTCTGACAGAGCCCGCTGCATCGCTTTGAGTTCGGACGAGCCATCAGGAGATGGATCCGTTAAATTGTGGGCGTTCGTGGTAACGCCAAAGCCAACCAACTCACCGTAGATTGTAGCGTTGCGTGAACGCGCTGACTCCAGGTCTTCGAGCACGACGGCGCCACCCCCCTCTCCCATCACAAATCCATCTCGGAAGCGATCGAAGGGACGGGATGCCTTTTCTGGATCGCGGTTTCGGGAAAGGGCACCAAGATGCGAAAAGGCAAGAAGTCCAATGGGCGTCACGATGGCACAACCTCCACCGGCAATCATCGCCTTTGCCTTGCCCCGTTGTATCAGCCGGAAAGCCCGACCGACTGAAAATGAACTTGCGGCGCAGGCCGTGTCACACCCAAAACTGGGACCGCTCAACCCGAGGACTTTGGCAGGAATGGCCGAGGCCATGTCGCCGCACCGCCTGAAAAAGCTACTCACCGGTTGTTTCCCCTCCTTTA
>DATGOF010000696.1:0-4099 GCA_035306285.1 Acidobacteriota bacterium
TTCGCGGGATGCTTCCTTGCGGGGTTGGCGACCGTTACGCTGGTTGTCGCTTTTCCCCTTCGCCCGGAGCCGGTCGAGGATGTGGTCACTCCCGAGCATTTCCACGATCTGGGCAAGTTGCTTTTCGCGTTCGTCGTATTCTGGGCCTATATCGCCTTCTCTCAGTTCATGTTGATCTGGTACGCGAATATACCGGAAGAAACGGTCTGGTACTTGCATCGCCTCGAACATGGCTGGGAGGTCGTCACTCTTCTGCTGGTGCTAGGCCACTTCATCTTGCCTTTCTTCTTGCTCCTCTCAAGAGAAATCAAAAGGAAGAAGCGCCATCTGACAGTCGTTTGCTTGTGGCTGTTGGTCATGCACTATTTCGACTTGTACTGGCAGGTCCTTCCTTCTGCCGGAGCGCCCGGAACAAACCTGCTCCTCGATCTCGCTACGCTGCTGGGCCTCGGCTGCCTTTTTGTGGCGGCCTTTGCCTATCTGTCCTCTCGCGCAGCCGTTATTCCGGTCAGAGATCCTCGACTCGCAGAATCCCTGGCCTTTGAAAATATGTGAACGACTGTGTCCTGAAAAGGGCCGAATTAGGCGCTGCTTGAGTGAGAGAATTGTTGCAGCGACAGTCCTGCCTGCGGCAGTAGAGAACTTAGATGAGGGCCGGTGGCAGGAATTGCAGTCGCGATCTGACCCGCATGCTGCCTGACCCAGTCATTCGTCGAAGTGGATGCCCGGACTCGCTCTCTCAGGCCGAAAATGGTTTCCCAGCGGTCTCGCAAATTTTCTTCCAACTGCTCTGAAAAGGAGTTGAGCTCACCAGATCCTCCAGATTGGACATGTGTGGCAATCGCTCGGCTCAAATCCGCACCTTCCAAGAAACCCACATTCATGCTTTGTGTCCCCAAGGGGCCGAAGAGGTGCGCGGCGTCGCCGATCAGCCAGACTCGATTTCGGCCGAATCGGTCGACCAGCCTTTTCTCGAACTGAACCATTGCTGACCAGGCAATTTCTCCGACTGAAATTTCACTCCATGGAGCCCTCTCCGAAATCAATTTCTCCAATTCGGTTCCATCGACATGAGGAAAAGCCCTGTCCCTGAATTGAACGAATAAGCGCTCTTTCTGTCGTTCTTCAGCCTCGCTTGCAAAAGGGATTTCAAAGCTCCAGCGAAATTGTCCGTCTTTAACCGGCCAGAGTGAACCATCGCCACTTTCCGTCAGTAGAGTATGGATTCTACAGGGTCGCTTTTGGAGAGGAAAACCGGAGAACTCAAATATTGCGAAAACGGAAGGATCTCCCCTGGAGATGAATTGTGTCCCGAGTGCCCTTCTGACTGCTGAGCGATGCCCGTCGGCTCCGATGAGAAACTCGCTCTTAAAGTCGAATGTCTCTTCAACGATCCACTCGGTATGGCTAATGCTATAACCAAAAGATTCTTTGGTGAGACGATCGATCTGGGTGGTCACGACTCCATTCGCCTGCTCTACCGTCTCAACCCGGTGATTCCACCGGACGTTTACACCCCGATCTTTAAGCTCTTTTTCAAGTCGCTTCTCCAGTACGGATTGTGGAAGGATCAGAACGAAAGGAAAGGGCCCGTCCAAAAGGCCGAAATCGATCTCGCACCGCGGGCCGCTGGCATCACAGAAGGAGAGGTGCCGGCAGGGGATACCGGTTTGGACGAGTTCCTCCGCCACCCCGATACTGTCGAGCAGCTCGAGGCTGGAGGCGTGAAGAGCGAGTCCGTAGCTTCGCGTAGTACCCCGCCACTGCTCATCTACAATCTCGACATCGAGCCCCTGCTCGTTCAAAAGCAGAGCGGTGACCAGTCCCACAGGTCCAGCTCCGACAATAAGGACACGCGCACTTTTCAGAGACATCTGGCGGCCCTCCAGTTCCTGAGACTAAAGCCTTACCCGAATAGATCCAAGACCGCACTCTAGATCGCTATCGAGAGAAGGTAAAATCGGCCGAGGCTGTTTCTCCATCAGCGACCGTCACGCTGGCTCTCTGAGTACCCAGCCTCTCATGCCAGGCCTCCACTTCATACGTTCCAGCGGGTAGATTTGCGATCTGGTATTGTCCATCTTCTTCCGTGACGTCGAAGAAGGGGTGGGCCAGGACAGCAACATAGGCTCCCATCCAGGGGTGGACGTCACACTTGATCCGGAAGGGATCTTCGACCTGGTCAAAGACACGCTCCGCTTCCGTGCGCGTAGCCGGCATCGCCATATTGAATTCAGCATTCCTCTCCGGCAGAGCGTGAACGTTATGAAGTAACCCGTCTGAATTGAGGATTCTCACTGTCTGTCCAGCCATGACACCGAGAACGTGGGGAATGTAGCGACAGCCTTCTTGATCGATGACCGCTGCTTCAGAGGGTGGTGCCCACTTGGCATCAGGCAGCCCGCCAACCACTCTGACCATCACATTGGCCATCGTGTTTCCTTCACCAAGAACAAGAATCTCAGGTTGAACCGGTGAATCGTGCTTGGCAGCACAGCCTGGGTCCGCGTCCATACTGATCGGCCGGAGCTCCGGGACCTCTCCCTGATAATTAATCGTTCCCGTAATGGATGCAGACCCAGTCGGGCCCTGAGCGACATCGCCGGCCGGGGCATCGCTGGTTGCTGCCGGCTCGGAAGGTTGCCCTTCTGATCCTCCGGCACAGGCACCCAACACGATCAGACTGAATGCAAGTATCAGATAAAGTAAACACTGAATCTCTTTTCTCATTGAATGGGCCTCCTTCGGTTTCTGATCTTTCCACTCCCGGCTCGAGTATGAGCCGGCGCGCCGGAGCTACGATCTTTACGCAGAGTCACAAGATAGCATCAATTGTCTCCAGGCAGGTCCTTTCGTCGGATTGTAAACTCCGGCAATGACAGGGTCAAGACGAGAAAGAAACGCCGGTGTTACCCCCCTCTTGCGTCTGCCTGGCACTCGGATTCCTTTAAAGGTGCAATTCATTCTTACTCCAGGCCTCAAATCTCCTCGATTGCTCATTACCAGGCGGTAGAGTCAAAAGCAAATTCCCCCACTTGTGTCGCGGTACCAGATCGTTTATCCTCACCGTTAAATTCGATTGCACAACCGATGAATCCGGCAGAAGTATAAATTGCGGAATGAACTCGATTTTTCGCCGTCTACCCATTGAGTTAGAGTTGTTCTTGTACTAAATTGAGCGGCGATTGCGCGACATTCCAGACTCAACAACCTAATCGAAAAGGGGACATCGATGGAGAGTCTCGGTCACTCTTCTCATTCTGACTCTCAGAGTTTTCTGTGGAAATACGTCTTTTCGACTGACCACAAGGTGATCGGCATCCAGTACACCATTACGAGCCTCCTCTTTCTGCTCTTCGGGTTCACGCTCATGATGTTGCTGCGGTGGCAACTGGCGTATCCTGGCAGCCCATTGCCGTTGGGCTGGCTTCTTGGCGAAGGGCGAATGCCCGGGGGTGTGATGCTGCCCGAGTTTTACAACGAGCTTGGCGCAATGCACGGCACCATTATGGTGTTTCTTGGAATCGTACCGCTCAGCGTTGGTGGATTCGGAAACTACGTGCTCCCATTGCAAATCGGTGCACCAGATATGGCCTTCCCACGCCTGAATATGGCCAGTTACTGGGTTTATTTTTTAGGTGGCGTCGTCATGCTGGTAAGCTTTTTTCTGCCGGGAGGAGCCGCGAATTCTGGATGGACCTCCTACCCTCCACTGGCAGATATCGCGACGACGGGCCAGACCGCCTGGCTTATCGGCATCATCCTACTGGCCACTTCCTCGCTTTTCGGAGCCATTAATTTCATTACGACCATTATCCAGCTCCGGGCTCCTGGTTTAAGTTTTATGAGGCTGCCCTTCTTTGTCTGGGCACAGTTCGTGACCGCTTTTCTTCTCTTGTTAGCGTTCCCACCACTGGAAGCGGCGGCTTTCCTCCAGATCATGGACAGGGTTGCGGGAACCAGTTTCTTTCTACCTACCGGCCTGGTCGTTAGCGGGCAGGTAGTAGACGTGGCTGGTGGTGGAAGCCCGGTACTTTGGCAGCATTTATTCTGGTTTCTCGCCCACCCCGAAGTCTACGTCTTGATCCTGCCGGCTCTC
>DATGOF010000697.1:0-3061 GCA_035306285.1 Acidobacteriota bacterium
CATTTTCTAACCAGCGTTGAGTACTGCCGGCGAATTGTCGCCTATGCTGAACTTCATGAAACAGACCTGGTTGTCGAAATTGGCCCCGGAAGGGGACACTTGACCGAACACCTGCTTGGACGAGCCGCTAAGGTGTTAGCCATTGAACTTGACAGCGAACTCGTCAACTTCCTCCATACTCGGTTTGCCAGACCAATCGCTTCCGGAATGCTGGAACTCATTGAAGCCGATGTTCTACAGGTCGATTGGACGGCGTTACTACCGCATCCCGGATCTGCCAAGCTGGTCGCTAATCTTCCTTACAATATTTCGACCCGTATATTAACAAAGATGAGCGAAGCGAAAGATCGGTTTCACAGCCTCTCCTTCATGGTGCAGCGGGAAGTCGCGGATCGGATCCTGGCGAAGCCAGGAGATACGGACTATGGTTACTTTACACTTGCAATGGAATATCACTTCCATCGCTTTCCTGGATTCGTGGTTCCACCCGGTGCCTTTTCTCCTCCTCCTAAGGTGTTTTCTTACGTCATGAAGCTGATCCCCCGAGAAGAGGACTTCGATGTCCCGGCCGCTCGTTTTCGAAAGCTTGTCAGGCGGGCCTTTATGCGGAGACGAAAGACACTCTGGAATAATCTGAAGCAGGAATACGAGGATCTCGATTTGCTCCGGGAGGCGTTCGACCGTTGTTCGATCACCGGCCGGGCCCGTCCCCAAGAGGTCTCACTCGTCCAGTACCTTTGTCTTGCCCGCGTGTTATAATTCGGCCCGCTCTGAGGCAAGTCTGGCAGTGAAGGCGATGGCGGCTCAGCGGATTATCATCAAAGAAGTTTATGGGCGACTATGTAGAAGTCATTCCTCTGGGCGGACTTGGCGAGTTCGGAATGAATTGCACCGCGATTCGCTCTGGCTCCGACCTGATCCTAGTCGATGCGGGAATGGCCTTTCCACAAACCGATCAGGGGGCTGAGTTCGGCGTCAACGTCATCGTGCCCGACCTCAGCTTCCTCAAGGAACATCGAGATGAGTTCAGGGCGATTCTGTTGACCCATGGTCACGAAGACCACGCCGGGGCAGTCTCTTTTATCATCAATGAGATACCGGTGCCGGTCTATGGCAGTCCACTCACACTCGGACTGGTGGAATCCAGACTCAAAGAAAGAAATCTCGAAGGGGTCGAACTCATTCCGATCGAAGCCAGGAAAAAACTGCAGTTCGGGCAAATCGAGGTCGAGCCGCTCCACGTCACCCATTCTTTTCCTGATTGCTTCTGCTTTGCTTTTGGCACGCCGGTAGGCACCTTGATCTGGACGGGGGATTTCAAATTCGACCAGACTCCCGTGGATCGCAAAGTTTCCGACCTACACCGGCTTGCAGCCTACGGGGAAAACGGCGTCCTGGCTCTTTTCTCCGACAGTACGAACAGCACTTCAGCGGGACTGGCGCCTTCGGAATTTTCGGTTTACGAGCCTTTGAGGTCTTTGTTTCGAAAGGCGGAACAGAAGATCATCGTCTCCACCTTCGCCTCCAGTATCAACCGCATCCAGATTCTCATGGATCTGGCTCGCGAGTTCGATCGCTTCGTCCTTCCGGCCGGCCGCAGCATGACGAACACGGTTCGAACCGCCCGCGATCTCGGTTACCTCAAAGCACCTGCTGACTTGATCATCAATATCGGCGACCTCCGTCACCTGGATCCCCGCCAGGTGGTCGTGCTGGCCTCCGGCAGCCAGGGAGAACCAATGTCTGCGATGAGCCGGCTGGCGGTGGACCAGTTCCGGAATGTGGAGGTGGAAGAGGGGGACATGGTGATTCTTTCGGCCAGAATCATCCCGGGTAACGAGAAACCAATTAGCCGGATGATTAATCATATGTATCGTCGGGGGGCCCGCGTCTATGATCCGCATCAATCCCAGGTCCACGTCTCCGGGCATGGTTTTCGGGAGGATCTAAAGCTGATGATCAACCTGACCCGCCCACGCTTTTTCATTCCCATCCATGGAGAATACAAGCAACTCAAGTCACACGCCTGGCTGGCGATGGATCAGGGGATTCCGGAAGAAAATGTTCGCATACTGGAAAATGGAGACGTTCTTCAGCTGAACGCTCACTCCGCCCGTATTGCCGAAAAGCTATCAATCGGTCGCCGCTTCATCGATGATGGAATCCTGGAAGAAGTCCATACCATGGTTCTTCGCGAACGTCGTTTCCTCTCGGAGGACGGTTTTGTGGTCGTGGTTCTGCGCATGGATCGTCTGACGGGGGACTTGATAGGGGAGCCGGAGATACTCTCAAAGGGATTCCTTTCAGTCGAGCAGTCAGAGGATGTTATGAATTCGGCCCGGGATCTGATCATTACGACTGTTCAGGAAGCTTCGCTTGAAGAAAAGCAGGATGAGGAGCTTTTCAACGAGATTCTACGGAAGCGGTTAATGAAGTTTTTCCGAAAGAATACAGGAAAGCGACCCATCATTCTGTCGATGACGATTGAAATCTAAAGGAAGTCGTAGAGCGATGTCCGTCCACCCGCATAGTAAACTGAACGAGCTTTCTGGTGTCATCTTTCTGGCATCCTCCTGTCTCTTGCTACTGTCTCTGATTAGTTACGATTCGATGGATCCGGGTCTGAACGTTGCTGCTCCTCACGAGCAATACTCAAACTACGCCGGAAGGATCGGTGCTCTGATTGCCGATTACCTGTTCGAGCTGTTTGGCCTTGCTGCTTTCATCCTGCCCATACCATTCATTTTTGTGGGGTACAAGAAGGTACGGGGCCGCCCCATCCATTCCCCAATTGTAAAGTTGATCGGCTTTACAGCCATCACCTTCTCTGTTTGTGCCGGCTTCAGCCTTCTCTCGCCGGCTCTGCCGGAAAGCGTCAACTTCACCCCGGGTGGCATTTTCGGCATTTTGACTTCTCGCCAGCTGCTGTTTTACCTTAACCGCCCTGGTTCTCTCATCGTGATTACGGCGGTTCTGGTCAGTGCGCTTGTTCTGACAACCCGCTTTTCCCTGGTCGGTGTGGCGGACTGGATCGAGAAGAAGGACTGGCGGCTTTCTTCCC
>DATGOF010000698.1:0-6898 GCA_035306285.1 Acidobacteriota bacterium
CCGGGGGTATTGAATCCTGGATATTGTTTGATGGCCCGAGGACGAGATTTTTCTCGAATTGTTGGTCTGAACCCTCGCTTTTTGATCGCTTATGGAAAACTGGTGCCCGGCGATTTGAATCCGGAGGAGTTCTTGAGTGGCAACTTCGAAAATCCGTTTGACGAAATGACCTACGCGGTCTTCCGTGTCGGACTTGCAGAAACCCGATTGCAACACAACATCAGTTTTGGGTTCTGATCCAGACAATCTTCCTGAAAGGATTTCGCATGACGGTTAATATGGTTGTTTCCTATCGAAGTGTTGCGGAAGCATTTTCTAAGATCGGACACATGCCGATCCAGCCGCCGGAGCCGGAAGGCCCGACGAGGCGGGGAACACGGATGCCTGATGAAGCCACCCTTCGAGTCGAGATCAGCGAAGCTCTGGAGGCGTTGGAGAAAGAACAGAAAGATCCCGGCGTAATGTCGTCTCCTCAACATGCCCTGGCATCAGCCATGCAGAGTTACCTGCTCGAAAACCCCCCTGGAGAACCGGTCTACATCAAGCCGCGCGGCCCTCTCGATGTGCAGGAGGTCAAGTATGACGAGCGAGACATTCTGGGCTGGGTGGGAAGCTTCTTCACCTGGTGGAAAAAGATACGTCCTGAACCCTGGCTGGAAGCGCCGGATGAACCGGAAAAAATCGGCGACGGGCGTCGCTTGAGAGTGGCCCTTTTGGCCGATTGGGGGACCGGATTATATGGAGCTCCCGTTTCTGCAAACAGCATCAAGGAAGATCCGCGCGGATACGATCTGATTATGCATCTAGGAGACGTGTACTACTCCGGGACCGAAAAGGAGGTTCGTCAACGCTTCCTGGATGTCTGGCCCAGTCGACCGGATGCCGTGAGCCGGGCGCTGAATTCTAATCATGAAATGTACACCGGGGGGGAGGGCTATTTTAGGGTAACCCTCAAAGAGTTCGGTCAAAAAGCCAGCTATTGCGCACTGGAGAACGATTTCTGGTTGCTGGTCGGGCTGGATAGTGCGTATAAGGACCACGATCTGGCAGGGAACCAGGGGCAGTGGCTGGAGAAGTTGCTCAAGAGGGCGGGAGACCGACGCGTGATCCTTTTTTCGCACCACCAGCCCTTTTCTCTTTTCGATGGCCAGGGACCCAAGCTGGTGTCCAAGTTGGGCCAGTTGCTGACGGAGCGCCGAATATTTGCCTGGTACTGGGGTCACGAACACCGTTGCATCCTCTATCATCCTCATCCGGTGTGGGCAATGCATGGACGTTGTCTGGGTCACGGCGGCTTCCCTCATTTTCGAGACGACCTCGCCCACTTACCTGTCGACGACGCGGGAAAACAGTGGAGGTCCATTTGGGGGAAGAACCTGGTGCCGGGGGGCCTCATTCTGGACAGTGAGAATCCCTACATTCCTGGTTACGAAAAGAAGTACGGAGCGCATGGCTACCTAACCCTCGAATTTGACGACGCTCACTTAAATGAAATCGTGCACGAGCCAGATGGAACCAGAATTTGGGAACGACAGTTGACTTGAAGAAACGCGATCGCCGAGAAAAGGAGTTTTGGTCTGCTGCGGAGCTTATCCCCATGCTGAATAACTGTCCGATTTGCCCTTTGCCGAATCAAACCAGGAAAGGAATCGGCTAATGGATCGAATACAGAAGGCTGTTCTGGAAGCGAGGAGAATTTTTCCGAGCCTGGATGAGGTTATAGAGTCCGATCTGTCCCAGGACCTGGCTCCCCGGCCACGAGCTCGGGGGGCGGCAAAGGAAGGGCCGGTCGAGCGTGCGATCGAGCAGGAACGACAGTTGCTGCTCGATCGAGGACGACGAGCTTTGATTAAAATCGAACAGGGCAGGGAAGAGGAGATTACTCCCGAAGAAGGCTTCGGACTGGAAGCAATTATCCATCTGGAAGGCCGACCCGCCATTCTGATTCAGGATGGCCGCTTTATGGAGCCACCCCGACAATGGCAGATCTTGAATGAACATCGCCCAAATATCGACGAGGTCATTCAGCGAGTGGGAAGAATCGAAGTTTCGGGACACCCCAATCTCGACTGGGTCGGGACCGGATTTCTCGTGAACTCCAACATCGTGATGACTAACCGGCATGTGGCGCGTGAGTTCAGCAGACAAAGCAACGGCCGATGGACTTTCGAAAGCGGAATGAAGGCGAGAATCGACTTCAAGGAGGAATTGGGTAGTCTTCGGGCACTCGAGTTCAAGATTGTTGAAGTGGTGGGCATTCATGAATCGCTTGATCTGGCCCTGCTGAGAGTAGAAGAGCGATCCGGAGCTCAGCCCCTGCCCTCACCTTTGCCGGTCAGCTCGAAAGCTCCCCGTGAACTAAACGGGCGTGCGGTGTACGTCGTGGGCTACCCGGCCTGGGACGGGAGGAGAAATGATCCCGAGCCGATGCGAAGGATCTTTATGGATATTTACAACATAAAGCGCCTTCAGCCGGGAGCGGTTGTGGACTCCCGTTTGAGAGCGCGACAAATCTTTCATGATTGCTCGACACTGGGCGGAAATTCCGGTTCTCCGGTTATCGACATGCAAACCCATCAAGTTATCGGTTTGCACTTTGGTGGTCGGTACCTTGACCGCAACTATGCTATTCCGCTCTGGCTGTTGAGGAAGGATTCCCTCATAAAGGGAAACGTTGCTTTCCACTAATGGAGAGGCCATCGCGATGATTGCCAATCACCGCGACGAACGACGTCGACGCGGCGATTCTTCTCGGGGATCTCCTTTCAAGTAGTGGCCGAAGACTTTCTTGAAAGCGTCCGAAGTCTTTGATCCGGGTACCCCATCCACTCTCAAGAAGATCTCTGGAAAACCATTTAGAAACTCCTGCAGTCGCCGGGCATGGGGTTCTTCTCTATTCGAGAAGCAAATAGCAGGATCTTCATCACGGACGAAAGAAGTCTCTTCCCGTTCAATTTCGGTTGTTCCTCGTTCTGCCATTCGCCTCAGCAGCACCGCAGCTCCGATCTGTTTGGAAACAGCCATTTCTGACCAAACGCCGTCAGCGGTGTATTTGCCACGGGTGTAATGGTGAGACCCGCCCCATAGGTAAGGAGATAAGACATGCGGATGGAAAAGTCGGTAGCCCCATCCGTTGTATCCTTCGAGGCGATGGAGGAGAGACGGGAGACTCCACCTCTGCTGCCGGTCCAGCCGCTTTAGCCGGATCAGATCGATAGTGCTCTCTTCCCAGGTAAAAGGCGGAGAGCCCGCAGCCGGACGATTAGCCGGGACGTGCACGGTCCGGTCTGTGAGAGGATCGCCATTATGGAGGTGACAGGAAAAGTTCAGCGATGATTCCATATTGTGGACGACACCCAGAAAATACCAGGGAATCCCGAACAAGTCTCCAATGGCGGAATATCGCTCACGGCAATTCTCGATACGAATGACAGTCTCTTCAATTTGCTCCGCCTTTTCAGGTCGAATGATGCAGGTATCGAACAATCTGACATATTCTTCTTTGAGTCTTCCGGTCAATGAAACACGCGGCGTTAGTAAGATCACGTGAGATCCCTCCGGAGTCATGATTTGAAGCGGATTCAAGGTCGTCCTGAGCGGGTCCGGATCTACCGTTTAGGAGGCGACTCGCGCGCCGGTCTGTTTTCACGGCTGGAATCACCCTGCTGTTCAGCTTCGATTCGTTCGACCGCTCGAGCATAGCGCCCGCGATCTTGCGAGGAGAGCCGGTGTTGTGCTTCGGGTGCCCGCAAAGGAGCCAGCACCATCTCGGCTTTATTTTCCTCTCCACCCTGTAAATACATCTCTGCAGCCGCCAGCCGGACTTCGGTACTCTTTGACACATCCCCTGTCGACTGATAGCCGCGTGCCAGCAGCTCGGCAAGATGGGGAGAGAACTCCACCCTCGTGCCCCGCCCCTGATTCGATTGTTCTTCGAGGAGACGAGCCGTTTGCCAGGCCCGGCTGAGCTGGAAAATGGCAGAGTTGGGATTTCGTTCGTCTCCCCATTCTTCCAGGTAGGCGTAAAGTTCCGCGAGAGTCCGGTGGTAGTCGAAGATCTTGGCCAGGTGGGACTGGCGGTAAGCTGTCCCTTTGCCCATGAACAACTGGGGTTCATATTCTCGAGCCAGAGCACGAAGATCATTCATCCGGTTCTGCTCGGCATAGAGGTCAACCAGCTCTCGAAAACCGAGTGGGTCAACTTCGTCAGGAGCCAGACTGGCCGCCAGCCGGAAGTACCGTTCAGCAAGTTCCGGATTTTGGTGCTGCTTGGCGCGCTTCCCGAGAGAGCGAGCGAGTTCTCGGAAAGCATCTCGAGGCCACATTCCGTGAGGCGCTTCCTGTTCGGCGCTTCCGCGCTTGCTCCACCATGGGTAGGAGTCGGGGTTCAAATTTTCTCTGCCGTGTACCAGGAGCAATTCAGTCGAACAGCGTGCAATTGAGGCATTCGGGCTGCTTGTCAGACGCCGGAGTCGTTGAGCCGTCTCGCTTTCAATGAACGAATCAGCCGAGTAATAGCGCTGGCTCAAACTCAGAGCCAATATCGTGAAAAGCTGGTCGACAACCTGAGGTGCCCATTCTCGGGCTTCCAATGCCGCCAGCGAGGTTTCTTCGGTTCTCAAAACCTGGCCCTCGTTCAGGAGTTCCCAGAGGTAGTCGACCAGCCTTGGAGAGCCCGTCTCGAGGTAATGTTTGACCAGCGTTCGGTGAGGGGCAACGCTCTGCGGTTCTTGCTTTACGAGAGACTCGTAACGATCCGCAGCTTCGTCCCAGTGGCCCGCTCGGACCAGGAAGTCGGCATAGTTTTTCTCCAGCGCAAGCTTCGGAGATTCTTCCAGCTTCAGAGCCCTTTCGTACATCTGTGCCGCTTCCTTCGTACGCCCCGACGCTTCGAAAAGACGAGCGAGATTGTTCATTGTCGAAGCGGAACGTGGGTCGCGGCGCAGTACCTCGCGGTAATGTTTCTCAGCCTCTTGGATCCATTCTCTGCGGCGCAAGCTAGTGCTTTGTTCCTCTGCTCGTCTCTGATAGGCCAGCCCGGAGTAGAAATGAAAACGTACTTCCCAATTGGTTGAGGTTGTCCGGTTCAGTCCTCTGCGAAACCACGCCAGAGCTTCCTCATAATTGCCGGCATCCAGTGCAATCCGGCCTCGGGAAGCCACCTCCTCTATAGCCGATATAGCCGAGTCTTGAAGAGGAGAAGAGTTAACACGGGGTGCAGGCAGGAGGACAAGGAAACAGAATATGATCAAGCGAGCAAAGGACCATCGAGCCAAGGTGGACTTATATTCGAATGAAGACATTCCCTTTAGGCAGCGAAGATGAGTAGCTCTCAAGAATCGCCGAATCATGGTTCCTCCGCAAGCCCATTGTTAAAAATCCCCAGGGTTACGTCTTTCACGTAACGTTTCATGTATACCTGGACGGCCGTCTTGTTTCGCAAAACCGACTCTATCTGTGGGTCCCAGGTCGTTGAGCGAATCGGTTCTGACAGTCCCTCAAAGAAAAAGGAGTCTACCAGACATTGAACGAGCCCCTCCCGGGGCGGACTGGCGATTGTGACGAGGGGATTGAGCTCCATTCGGCCGCGGCCTGGTACGCCCTGCGGTCGGCGTGCCAGGAAATGGACGAGCAACTCCGACTCATCCGATGCCTTTAGTTTCCGGCCCGATACGGGAAGTACCACGCGATTAGGTTCGACGATCAAATCGTTCGCGATTGCGATCTGAGCCAGAAAGTCTGACTGCAACCGGGCTCGAAAGTCGGCGTTCTCGAAGCGCTCTACAATTAGTTGCTGCAGGTCATCGATTAGTCGTTCCGAATCATGGTTGGGTAGATCTGGTTGCCAGCTCTTGTACAGTTCAATGTCGGGTATTTGAGGAATTGTGCCTTCGCTGCCTTCGATCACCATCAGAAAGGCTGCATAGATTTTGGATCCGATCCCGACTTCTTTCTCGTGGAGTCTGACGACCAGCTTCGGCGTTGCCGCGCCGGCAGCTTGGTCTGAGTTCCAGTCCAGGAAACTAAAGTAGGCTGAACCCTGGCTGGCGAGAACCTCCGCAACTTGCTGTTCGACAATCGACCGCTCTTGTCCCAGGGCGTCCTTGAAAAGTGGAGCTGTAATCTCGACCCGTGTGGTGACCGCCTGTGCCATCAGGATAGAAAGGGTGCTCGATACCAGAAGTTGGATGAAGACAATTCCTGCAACACTCTTACCTGGGTGAAAGAGTGACCGCAAGCCTGCAGTCCAGCGACGCGAGACGACCTTTCTCTGAGCGGACTGGCAGTTTCTTCGGCTCGTGATCTGCTTTCCGCCTGAACGGTTAAAAGCTGCGGTCCACGGTAATCGTGTATAGCTCATCGGTGTCTATCTCACTGATTGAGATTCTGGCGCTGCCTATTATCTGCGAAGTATCTCTTCGAATGACTTCTGCTATCAGTATGTCTTCTTTTTGCAAGGAAAGGTTCTGGAAAATTTGCGGACCATGAGTCCACATCGACATCAAGGAATCTACTTCATCGGGCGTAATAATGCCTGCCTGATTCAAATAAGACCTTAATGTCCCAGTAGATTTTTCCAGCCCCCTGGCCTGTAAGAACCAGCGCATTTCATCCTCGCCGGCTCCCACGAACACGGTGGCTTCCCGGCGGATATCCTGGACTACGCTCCGAACATCGACACGATTTTCGACCCGCAACTGAAGATCATACTTCGGGCCAGGAGGTGCAGTTTGTCCCGCCCGGTTCAAGTGAGGGAAGACGCTCAATCCAGGGACGATACGGATCACCGTCACTTCCTTCACCTGCAGATCATCTGGTACCTGAAGATGGACCGAACTCCAGGGGTAAAAGGTATCTACTCTGTATGGCAGAAAGACAGGTGGAGATTCTACTTTGA
>DATGOF010000699.1:0-11165 GCA_035306285.1 Acidobacteriota bacterium
CGTCAACGCGCTCCAGTACAAAGACGCTCCCATTGTGGACAGTATTCCCTATCCCGGATGGCAGGGACTATTGAGTACCCTGCCCGGTGTGGTCGGACAGGGCTGGAATGTCTCTATTGCCGGGCAGGAAGGAACGGGCATCAGTCTGCAGGATGATGGCGTTCATAATGAACGTTCCGGTAACCAATCCGTTAATATGAACACTTATGAAGAAGTGAAGGTTGTTACCGTTAACAACAACGCTGATCAGGCGCGAGCAGCGAGTTTGAACACGACAACCAAACGCGGAACCAACGCTCTTCACGGGCGAGTCTACTATAAACATACCAACTCAGCCCTGGGAGCTCGAGAATTCTTTGAACCCGAAAAGACTCCTTATAAGTTTCACGATTTCTTTGGAGAAGTTGCAGGGCCTATTCTTCGCGACAAGACTTTCTTCTATGTCGGTTGGACCCATATTGAAGTCCCTGCCAGTTCCTTCCCGATTGCCAGTGTGCCCACGTTGAAGATGCGTCAAGGTGACTTTTCGGAGCATTCTCAGACTATCGTCGATCCATTGACGGGAAATCCCTTTCCTGATAATCGGATTCCAGAGAATCGACTACACCCAACCTCTTTGAGGATTCAAGAGTTATACCTGCCGAGACCTAATCTTGGAGAACCCGGTCAGCTCACGAACAACCACGGGTATTTGTTCCCGTATCCAGACGACTATTTTCTAGCCGATTATCCGACCTTCCGTGTGGACCACAATCTGAGCGACCAGAACTCCTTGTATTTCCGCTACATGTACTATTATTCCCCGTATATTCTAGCTAATGCGCTGCCCAATTTTGCCCGTACCTCGATGCGCTTTCATGACAAAGGCGTAGTCGCCGATACCCATATCTTTTCGCCCTCTGTGGTGAACACGTTTCGATTCGGCTTCAGGGGAGATGTACAGAAATTCGGTGAGGAAGAGGATGGTTATACACCTCCAGCCGGTAATGAGGCGGTAGCTGCGATAGGACTTCAAGGTGTGAATCCACGTGGACTTGAAGCACAGGGCTTCCCGAGGATGTCAATTACTGGTCTGACTGCTATCACTACCGGAACAGGAGGAGTAAACCAGGACCACTACGACTTTTCCTTTGAAGATTCGATAACCTGGTCGACGGGTCGTCACGTGTGGAAGTTCGGATTCCAATATTACGATACCAACTGGTACCAATCGGTTGTCCCTCTTGGCGCCTATGGGGATTTCTCATTCGACGGTTTTTTTACGGGAATCGGCTACGCGGACTTCTTACTCGGATTCCCTCGTGAGAGCACTCGTCTTGATCCGCTGTTGGATCGCCGGCGAACGACCGGAGAACTCGGTCTTTACATTATGGATTCCTTTAAGGTGAGCCCCAATCTTACGCTTGACTATGGTTTGCGCTGGGATTATTTTCCCGCCGACCGCTATAAAGACGACCTTATGTATAACTGGGACCCTGCGACGGGAGACGTAATCGTTCCCGAGGTCTCGCTCTCAAAAATCAGTCCGCTGTATCCTACCAATATTACAGTTCGCGGAGGACAGGTGGTTGGCAATCCTGACAAGTCCAACTTTCGACCGCGTCTGGGTATAGCCTACCGCTTGTCGGATGATTTAATTCTGAGAGGGGGCTACGGCGTGTACACGGAACGGTTGTCGGCTTTCTCGCGGGCTCAGGGAGGTGGCCCCTTCCAGATTAGCGAAACCTATATCAACGCAATTGAAAATGGTCAGCCTCTATTCGCTTTTCCCAATCCCTTCCCGGCATCGCTGGCCTCGGCGAACATTCCGTCGCAAAGTGTAAGCGGTTATCCGCTCGATACGAGCAACGGAGAGATTCACCAGTTCAATGTTAGTCTGGAGAAGCAAGTGTCCGATATAGGCATTCGATTGTCCTATGTTGGCTCGCGAAGCCGAAATTTGAACTACGACCTTTCAATTAATAAGCCGGAACCGAGTCTCATTCCCTTTGCTCCATCGCGGCGCCCGTATCCGCAATTCGTCGGAACCTCTTTCATTCGGAACGATGGCAAGTCCAATTATGACTCGATGCAACTCGAAGTACGTCGTAGGACCGGCTGGTTTACTTTCAACGGGAACTACACCTGGTCCTCCAATCTGCATAACTTTCTAAAGACAGAGAACCCCTACGATGTTACCAGTCACTGGAGTCGCGACGATTTCAACCCTCGGCATCGTGCTGTAATTACCACAATCGTTGAGCTTCCTTGGGGCCACGGACGCCGGTTCTTGTCTCAGACTTCAAGCTTCGTGAATGCCATCTTGGGAGGCTGGAAACTACAAACAATGAGTTATTTCGCCACCGGAAAATACTTTTCTCCCAGATTCTCTGGATTGGATCCTTCTGGAACCAATACAGTAGGAGGACTTCCCGATCGCGTTTCAGATGGAAATCTTCCGCGTGGCGAGCGGTCCGTGGAGAAATGGTTCGAGCCATCGGCCTTTGTGGTCCCGCCACCGGGGCGATTCGGTAACAGCGGTGTCAATGTTCTCCAGCGTCCCGGTCTGAATGTGCATCACCTGGCGCTGGTCAAGAGTTTCCGCCTGGGCGAGCGATTTACGCTGAGCTATAACGCTTCCATGGCCAATGTTTTCAACCACCCGCATTTCAATGCTCCGCTCAACAACATCTCTACACCTGACGCGGGAAGACTTTCGTCAACTCCGGGTTGGTCCGCTGAGAACGAAGGGGCGAGGCGGGTCATGATGCAGCTGCGTTTAGAGTGGTGAGTTAACTTAGGAAAGACGAGAAATGTTGAAACTACCTTTCTCCAAGCTACTTTTGCTGGTCCTGGTTTGTGGCTCTATGTTCGCTTCGGGGTCTACCGTTTCCAATCGACCCCCGGACACCGATGATATCGGGTACTTGCCGGCTGACGGAGAAACTGTCGGGGTCAATCCTCCGGCGCTGGTCTGGCTGCCAGAACCGGGTGCCACGGCCTACATGGTTCAGTTTTCTCGCGATACGCATTTTGAACGGGGAGTCATCACTGTTGAAAAGACTTCCTACTCCCTTTACACCCATACGAGTAGCCTGGAGCCGGGTTTATGGTTCTGGCGCTATGCCTTCCTTGACGGTACTGGTAAACGCTCAACCTTCAGTAAAGTCCGGAGCTTCCGAGTCCCGAACGACGCTCCGGAGTTTCCTCGACCCGATGAAGAGATGATTTTGAGGGAGATGCCACGGCAGCATCCTCGTCTCATGCTGCGTCCCGAGGAGCTGGAAACCTTTCGTGAGGCGCGAACAGGCGCCCACAAGGAGCGGTGGGAGAAGCTGGTCGCTCAGGCAGAGGAGTACCTGAAGGCGGAACTCATTCCGGAACCGCCCCCCTGGACAAACGGAGAGTGGAATGCTGAGGAGTGGCGTCGCAATTATCTACAGGCTGTCCGAGCGTCCGAAATCGCCGAGACACTTGCCTTTTGTTACATGCTGAGCGGCGATCGCCGCTACGGAGAAGGGGCGAGAAAGTGGCTCCTGCATATCGCTTCCTGGGAGCCTCTGGGTACCACCAGCATGGCCATCAATGATGAGGCCGGCATGCCTATCCTCTACAGTACCGCCCGTGCCTACGACTGGGTCTATGATTACCTGAGCCAGCGCGACCGTGACGTAATTATAAAAATGGCTCGCGCCCGGGGAGAGGAAGCATACGAGTGGCTGCGAAGCAAACCTTTTGAGCAGAAAGCGTACAACAGCCACGGCGGCCGCATGTGGCACTTCCTCGGGGAAGCTGCCATTGCCTACTACGATGAGCTGCCGGAGGCGCCAAAATGGTTCGATTATGCAATCACCATCTTCTGGGGTTGGTACCCCTCCTATGGCGACGAAGAGGGCGGGTGGGCCCAGGGTTATGCTTACTGGTCCTCCTATATCAATCGTTCAACCTGGTGGTTCGATGCTCTGCGCGCCGCTCTTCGAGTGGAGGGTACAGAAAAGCCTTTTTACCGTCACGTCGGAGATTTCCCGATGTACGTGGCACCACCCGGTGGAGCACTGACAGGATTTGGGGATTTTGCTGAAAGAAGTCCTGGACCTGCCGCCGCGGCGGTAGTCGGCTATTTTGCACGGGTTCGGCAAAAGCCGGAGTGGCAGTGGTATGCGGAATCGTGGGGCGAGGGACAGCCGGCGTATGACCCGATCGGCTTTTTGAGGGCAGCCCGTCCGGATATTCCACCGGTTACAGCCAGACCTCCGAAGGACTGGGGGCCATCCAAACTGTTCACCGGGGCAGGCTGGGTATCTCTGAATAAGGATATTCTGGACGGTCGCGAAAGCGTTCAAGTCATGCTTCGCGCGGCGCCCTTGGGAAATATCAGCCATAGCCATGCCGATCAGAACGCTATTGTCGTTGGGGCATTTGGTTCTCCTCTACTGGTCAATACCGGCGTACGGCCCTGGTATGGAAGTCCTTTCTGCAAGGAGTGGTACTGGACCACGAGAGCTCATAACGCCCTCGAGATTGATGGTCGGGGGCAGCCTAAAACCGTCGAAGCAACCGGACAGGTTATCTTGTTCCAGCCCGGCAAGGAGTATGACTACGTCATCGGCGAAGCTACCGGTTATGGCGACAAGGTCGAGCGCTATCGCCGGCATCTGATCTTCTTGAAGCCGGATACCATCGTGTTGATCGACGAAGTGAAAGCCTCAGAAGCCGTCCCGTTGACGTTCTGGCTGCACGGAAGGGCGCCCTTCAAGATCGACCAGCAGAACGGGATCATCGAGTTGACATATGAAAATGCCACCCTCAAAGGTTCCTTGTTGGCTCCTGGAGGCCTGAGAATGGAGCAGACCGATCAGTATCCTATTCCGCCGGAATCCGGTAATCCTCCTCCGGAATGGCATTTCTCAGCAGATACCCTGGAAAGTCGAAAGCTGGCGCGAATTGTGGCAGTGCTCGGGGTTGAGAAAGCAGGGAAAGTGGTTCTGGTAGATGGAGCGAAAGACATTTCGACCGACGACTCTATTGGAGTTCGTTTTCGCCGTGGAGGCCAGGAGATCAGCGTCTCGGTGGACATTGAGAGTGACCGACCCTCAGGCTTGAAACATCTAAGAGTCGAGTAAGAGAAAAGGACCATGCCTGAATCGAAAAGAAACCAAATCGGAGGGTCTCGAGGCATTGTTCTGATCGTGCTAATCGGCGTCTGCGCAGTTGCGGGATGGCTTTTATGGAAATATCAGCCGCTTGCCGAATCGCAGCCAGCCGGCCTGACTTCGCTACAGGTTCCCAAAGGATTCACGGTAGAACTGGTCGCTGGACCTGAGCTGGTCTCATACCCAATGTTCGCCACCCTTGATGACAATGGACGGCTCTTCCTCTGTGAGTCGTCTGGAAAGTCTCTGACCGATGAAGAAATGGCGGCAAATCCCCAGTATCGCGTAACGGTTCTCGAGGATCACGATGGAGATGGTGTCTTTGACGAGAGGCGTGTATTTGCTGATCAACTGACAATTTCTCAAGGCGCTGTCTGGCGTCGGGGAAGTCTATATGTGGCTTCTCCACCTGATCTTTTCCGTTTTGAGGATCGAGACGGCGACGGTGTGGCTGAAATACGCGAGGTCATCCTATCGGGATTTTCGATGAAATCGAATGCGGCGACTTTGCATGGCCCTTTTATGGGGCCAGACGGGTGGCTCTATTTGGCGGACGGCAATAGTCGGCCTTTTCGGATCAAGATCCCCGAAGGGAGGATTATAGAGGGGGATGGATCCCGCATCTGGCGTGTTCGACCCGACGGAACGGGCCTTGAGTGGATCACCGCCGGAGGCCATGACAATCCAGTCGAGATTGTTTTTACGCCTGCGGGAGAGCCGATCGCCACCAGCACCTATTTCCAAAACCCGAAAGGAGGACTGCGCGATGCTCTCTTTCACCTCGTCGAGGGTGGCATCTATCCCAAATACACCCCTGTCGTCGAGCAGTTTCAGCGTACCGGGGAGTTGATGCCGGTGATGACGCGAATGGGGCGGGTGGCTCCGTCCGGTTTGATTCGCTATGAAAGCAGCATCTTCGGTAAGGAGTATCAGGGCAATCTGTTTTCTGCCCAGTTCAACCCTCATCGAGTTCAACGTCATCAAATTTTTCGGGACGGGGCCACTTTCCGAACGGAAGATGAGGACTTTCTGACATCGATCAATCCAGACGTTCATTTCACCGACCTGGTGGAAGATGTCGACGGGAGCCTACTGGTGGTAGACACAGGTGCCTGGTTCATCCGAGGGTGTCCGGTTTCACGCGTGGCCCGCCCTGAATTCAAAGGAGCGGTGTATCGTATTCGAAAACTGAATGCGCCCGTTCCTGACGATCCGAGAGGCCGGAAGCTCAGGTTGGAGCAGCAAAGCCCCGCCGATGTGGCTATTCATTTGGAAGACGATCGGAGATTCGTTCGCAAGCATGCTCTTGAATTGTTGGTTGAGGTTGGGCAAGCTGCTGTAGAGCCTCTGAGTCAAATTTTGACGCGTTCGCACCAGCCTGAAGTTCGCTGCGCCGCTGTATTCGGCCTCTACAGAATTGGAACCCCGGAGGCAGTGGCCGCCTGCCGGGCAGCACTTGACGATTCTCATCCAGAGGTACGAATTGCAGCCGCGAGGGTTCTGGGAATGGCAGGCGACCGAAACGCACTCGAGGCGCTCATGGAGATGGCGCAATACGATGAACCTCCGGTCCGACGGCAGGCTGCTACCGCACTCGGTCAGATCGGTGATCCACAAGCTGTAAGCGCCCTGCTGCACGCTGCTGCTAGACCTGCCGATCGCATGGTTGAGCACTCGGTAATCTTTTCACTGATTACTTTGAAGCAAGTTGACCCTCTGGTAAAGGCTCTTAAACACGGGTCCCCAGCCGTACGAAAGGCCGCGCTGATTGCCCTGGACCAAATGGAGGGCCGACCTCTGCGAAAGGAACATGTACTGGCTTCTCTGAATGCTGCTGATCGGGAGCTCAGTGAGGCAGCCTTGTGGGTGGCCGAGCAGCATCCAGAGTGGGCCGCCGACGCTGTCGAATTTCTTGTCCCCCGCCTGAGAGAGGATTCGGACGAAGAAGACCGGGAAATCCTGGGACGTGTTTTGAGCGCCTTCAGCGGCGATGAGCGAGTGCAAGGGATCATAGCGGATGCGCTGGCCAGTGGGAATTCCGCCCAGCAGCTTTTTTTGCTTGATATCATCGACCAATCCGCTGCTCAAGAATTTCCGTTGATCTGGCGACAGCAGCTCCGCCATTGTCTCCGGAAACCGGAAAAAGGCGTTAAAGCTCGATGTGTCGACTTGGTTCGGACTCACAAGCTGAAAGGTTTTGAAGTCGAGCTGGAAGCAATCGCCTCGAATCCGAATGAATCGGATGAACTCAGGGTTTCGGCGCTGGAGGCCGTGACAGGCAGCCGCCCCAATCTACCTCAAAAGGATTTCGACTTTCTACGAGGCCGCCTCAAGACGTCCACACCCCCTCCCCTCCGCCTGGCTGCAGGCCGGGTGCTGGGCCGCGCTCAGCTCGACAAGTCCCAACTTGTCGAACTCGCTCACAACGAAATTTCCGATGCTGATCCCCTGGTCTTTCCAAGTCTGCTGGATGCTTACCTGACGACGCAAGATCCGGACGCAGGCAATGCTCTGGTGGACGCATTGTCCCAAAATCCTACCCTTCTAGACAGCTATGCCCGTGAGCGCCTCCTTGAAATCATCAAAAACTTCCCTGAAGGTGTTCAGAAGAGGGCCGAAAAACTCACGGCCCGCCTGGATGAAATCCAGCAAGCTCGGATTGAACGATTAACCTCGCTCGAACGTCGGCTTGGAAAAGGCAAAGTGGAAGAAGGGCGTCGTCTGTTTTTCAGCAAAGAGGTCGGATGTTCCAGCTGCCACACGATTGGTAACGAAGGTACGGAAGTAGGGCCCGACCTTACATCTGTTGGAGCCGTGCGCTCTCGCCACGATCTGCTCGAGGCCATTCTCTTTCCCAGCGCGAGTTTTGTCCCGGGACACGAAGTACGTAACGTGAAGACCGAAACAGAACGATATACCGGGATCATTGCTGGCTGGCAGCGATCTCCGGAAGGAGACACTGATGACGACATCTTGATTCTCGTCACGGGACCAAACGCGCCGGTCCGAATTCCCCGTCGTGAAATCCTATCGATTGACGTGTCCCCGGTATCGCTTATGCCCGAAGGGCTTGGAGAGGCGCTGACTGAGCAGCAGCTTTCCGATATAGTGGCCTTTCTGGAGGGGCAAAAGCAGATTGCTGACCAGAGCATTGGTGCCGGTGTAGAGACAGAGTAAACGGATCAGTAAGCCGGAAAGCATCTTATTGAGGAGAACCAAAGCAATGACAATTTATCGACGTTTGTACGCACCCTTCAGAAGGCACTTTCTCATCATGAGCCTCTTCATCCCCGTTAGTTTAGGAGTCCTCCACCCGGTCGAAGGCTCTGATAACGCCATTACTCCAACCCGGGTGATTGATCTGTTCAATGGAAAGGATCTTTCCAACTTCTATACGTGGCTGGTCGACTACAAATTCGAAGATCCGCATCGGGTCTTTACGGTCGTGGAGCAAATTGACGGTGCGCCTGCTATCCGCATCAGTGGGGAACACTGGGGAGGCATTATCACCAGGGAAGCCTACCGGGACTACCACCTAATCGTAGAATTCCGCTGGGGACTCCTGAGCTGGGGGTCGCGAAAGAACCGTCCCCGTGACAGCGGGATACTCTTACACAGCCAGGGACCGGAGGGAAACTCCAGTAAGGATTACAACGGCCCCTGGATGGCTTCAATTGAATGTCAGATGATCGAAGGCGGAACCGGCGACATGATTCTGGTCGAGGGGTACCTGGAAGATGGTGAATATCTCGTGCCGATTGTGAAGTCCACCATCCGTGAGACTGAACGGGGCAATTTATGGGATCCCGAAGGCAAAGTTGCCACCATCGACGGGGCGAGAGTGAATTGGTTCGGCAAAGATCCTAATCTACGAAACGAATTCGGAACCAGGGGGCGGAATGACGTCGAGAATCCAGCAGGAATGTGGAATCGCCTGGAAGTGATCGCTGACGGCGACACCCTGACCTATACCCTCAATGGAACGGTAATCAATAAGGCTTTCGATGCCAACTTAACAAGCGGAAAGATTCTCATTCAGTCGGAAGGGGCTGAGCTTTATCTCAGAAGGGTGGAGCTGCGTCCACTGGAAAGTCAGAATAACTGATAAGTTATTCGCATGAGAGAAAAGTCTTCGCTTGTGCAAGCAATCGGTATTGTCGCAGGGCTACTTGTGTTCGCTTGCGCAGGTCCGGTGACGGGATTTCCTTCAGAGGGCAAGGTGACTTTAGAAGAACTTCAGAAATTGTCGGTTCGTCCGGCCGACCAGCGGATATGGTACGGCGATCACGAACTCCAATTTGGGGACCTGTGGCTTCCCCAAGACGGCGACCGACCGTATCCAGTTGTCATTTTGATCCATGGTGGTTGTTGGCGTTCGCACCTCGATCTGGACTATATTGCTCCGGTAGCAGCTGCTCTGGCAGATGCAGATGTCGCGGTTTGGAGTCTTGAATACCGGCGAGTCGGTCAGTCCGGCGGTGGCTGGCCCGGAACGCTGGAGGATGTAGCCAGGGGAGCAGACTATTTGAGAACTCTCGCCGGTGATTATCCACTCGACCTCGAAAGGGTGGTGACTGCCGGGCATTCAGCGGGAGGTCACTTGGCCCTATGGTTGGCCACCCGTCCCGTGCAGCCGACTGAAAGCCCACTATTTGTCCTGAGTCCGCTTAAAGTAAAAGGAGCCGTTTCCCTGGCCGGTGTTACTGACCTGCGTCAATCGGTCGATCCTGCGACCGAGGTTTGCGGAGGTTCTGCCCTGCAGCTGCTTGGTGGACCGCCTGATGAGGTGCCGGACCGATACGATGCTCTCTCGCCTATTGAGCGACTCCCGTTTGGAGTGCCTCAGCGATTGATCCACGGAGACCAGGATGAAGTGGTCCCTTTGGATTACAGCCTGAAGTTTGCAGAAGCGGCCAGAAGCAGGGGCGACGACTCGCAGGTGATCGTCTTGCCAAACGGCGGTCACTTTGAGCCAGTAGCGCCCCATATCGATGCCTGGGAGAAGGTACTGAATGCCATCCTGTCTTTGATCGGCGAATCGTAGAAGTGAGGTAGTGCGACTCGTTGAACAGGTGTTTTTCGCATCATCTCTTTCCGCTTGACCCGCTGAGCTTGCACGCGCGGCTAATGGGACTTTTTTGTCCCGCACCTGTACGATTCTGACCTCTTGAAAATGTCCTCGGCAGTTGTCCTTCAAAAAGCATCTGGTTTGGGGTAGTGTGAGAGCGGTTTTGTGAAGTTGCTTCTTAAGGAGGAGCTGGTGTGAATGTGTCGAATCTCCACCTCGTGTGGATGTTAGTCTTGTTGCTCATACTGCCCAGCGCATGCAGCAAGTCGGGGCCGCCCTTCCCGCCCGAACAAGCCATTGAAATGATCAACGTTCCTGAAGGGTTCCGTCTGGAAATCGCCGCCTCCGAGCCTCAGGTGGCTGATCCTGTAGCCATGGCCTTCGATGCAGCCGGTCGAATCTTTGTCGTCGAAATGGGAGACTACCCTGTTTCAGATACGCCACTTTCTCGCATCAAGCTCCTGGAAGATCGGGACCAGGACGGGTATTACGAGACCAGCCATCTTTTCGCGGAAGAAATGCACTACGCCCACAGCGTGATGCCCTGGAAGAAAGGCGTGCTGGTTGCTTGTGCTCCCGATATTCTCTATCTGGAAGATTCAGATGGGGATAACAAGGCGGACATCCGGAGAACCGTTTTGACCGGTTTTGCCCGGGTGAATCCTCAGCTACGCGTCAACGCCTTGACCTATGGCATCGATAACTGGATTTACGCCGCTTATCCGAAATTCGGAGCCGGTGTCGCCTTCCCCCAATTCAGCGACATGGGTTCGCCGATTCGCTATCCTGACCACCCTGACACCCCTCCCGTCGACGCTTTTGAGAAGGGAATGGATGTTCGCTTCAAACCCGATCAGTTTCAGCTCGAGGCAATTTCAGGGAACTCGGAATTTGGTCTGGCCTTCGATAATGCAGGTCGGCGGTTCGTCTCCTGGAACAATCGGCATGTCCGCCATGTTGTCATT
>DATGOF010000700.1:0-7629 GCA_035306285.1 Acidobacteriota bacterium
TCCCTCACGCCGGACCTGCCTCGCTAGCCGGCGTGAGGGGGCTACTCGCACGTTTCTTTTGCATCCTTCCTCCCATTTGTTAATAGTTTGACTTTCTTCTCGAAGCAGGCTACCGTCCTGAGCTTGAGATGGGTCAGGAGAAAGCCCTATACCGGAGTCTATGGAACTAAGCACCCTGACTCGGCATTTTGTGAGCCACTTCCAAAAGAAGCCTCAATTCCTCGCACGCGCCCCGGGGAGGGTAAACATAATTGGTGAACACACTGATTACAACGGGGGCTGTGTACTACCGTGCGCCATCGACCGCGAGATCTACATGCTCGGGGCTCTGCGGTCGGACCGAGTCATCCGAGCCCACGCACTGGATTTCGATCAATCTACAAGCTTTTCTGTCGATGATCCGGATCGCGCCCGTACTGCCCCATGGAGCAATTATCTGCGGGGAGTTTTTCAGCAGCTGTCGATGAGAGGAATACAGGTTCCCGGACTCGACCTCTTGATTCACGGTACCATTCCCCCTGGAGCTGGATTGAGTAGCTCTGCGGCCCTGGAAGTCGCCACAGCCGAATTAGCGAAATTGGCGAGTAACGTGAAGCTGGATCCTCTCGAGGTAGCCCGACTTTGTCAGCAAGCAGAATCGGAGTTTGTTGGCGTCCAGTGCGGAATTATGGATCAATTTGCGTCAGTGTTCGGTGTACGGAACCGAGCTCTCTTTCTCAACTGCTCGAATCTGGAATGTCGAACGGTCGAGCTGCCACGACAGACGCGTATTTTGATCTGTGACTCCGGAGTCCGGCGAAGCCTAGACCAATCATCCTATAACCAACGCCATCTGGAATGTAATCAGGCCTTAGACCTGATCAGAAGCGAGATGCCGGAGTTACAAAACCTTTGCGAGCTTATCCCGACCCAGCTTCAAGATTTCCGTCCCTTACTCCCTGATCCGCTCTACCAGCGAGTTCGTCACGTGATCACAGAAAACCAGAGGGTTATCGACTCGGTTCAGTCGCTGAAGAATGGTGACGCCGCAAGCTTCGGCAGGCTACTTTTTGCTTCCCATGAGAGCCTTCGCAATGACTTTGAAGTAAGCTGTGCGGACCTCGATCTGCTGGTCGATCTCGCCGCCCGTCTGGATGGAACACTAGGAGCGCGAATGACGGGCGGGGGATTCAGGGGTTGTACGATCAACTTGGTGGAGGAACAACAGATGGAACAGTTCTCCGCAAGGATGAAGGAGGGGTACCAAAAGCATGCCGGCAGGCAACTCCCAGTCCACGCGTGTGTCCCGTGGGATGGAGTCACCAGTCGTCGGCTATAGTCCACCCCCAAACTAAAATCCACAACCTCAGGAGAAAGTAACGACCTCGCCCCCTTTGTTCCGTGATTCCAAAGCGGCGAGCGCCAGCATGACTGCACGCCTGGATTCGCGAGGATCGCACAGGAGCGGGGCCTGGTTCTGCTGGCAGGCTTCCACAAATGTCCTCAACTCGGCCACAAAACCGTCCTCTTCCGGTTTGTTCAGCTCTTCTTTTTCACCGCTCGCCCGATAAAGCGAAAGGGGACGGCATTCGGAATGGTACTCAACTGTACCTTCCTCAAAGATGACCGTGAACTCCATCGAAAAGGGGTAGCTTTCCGGATGGTGCCAACCCCCGGTTACGATAGCGGATAGGGGAGGGTCATAGCTCAGACGAGCTTCCAGAAAATCAATCCCCCGGCTGCTTTCTTCCACTCCAACCCCACTCACCTGGTCGGGCTCGCCGAGCAAATGAATGCAGAAATCGAAGTCGTGAATCAACAGATCAAAGGCCCCGCCTCCACTCTCAGAAGCGTCCTGCAACCAACCGCCCCAGGTAGGAGCGGCACATCGGCGGCGGAAGAAAGCAGACCTTATTTCACCTAGTTGTCCACTCTCCTTAAGCTGCCGCAACACCACATATTCTGGCCAAAAGCGAAGCACCTGTGCCACCATCAGGACACGATTATTCCTCTCGGCGGCATCGATCATTCTTTGACACTCGTCACCATCCAGGCCCATCGGCTTCTCCACCAGAACATGCTTGCCTGCGTCAAGCGCTTGCATGGCGAGCGCGGCATGAAGGTGACTAGGTACGCAAAGGTCAACAGCCTCAACATTCGGGTCTCGAAAAAGCTCTTCTGGAGAGCTATAACGAGCCAGCGACGAAAAATCCATCTTCTCCCCGCTGATTCCCAGATTGCCCTTTACATCCGACAAGTCCCCTTCTCTTTTCTTTGGATCACCGCTGACAATGGCGACCAACTCTGCCCCAGGAACCTTCTGATAAGCCTGCAGATGAGTACTGCCCATAAAACCCAGTCCGACGACTCCTATTTTCAACTGCATCTCCTCTCATTCCAGGGCTATGATTGACGAGTCGCTGGAAGCGGGTATTTGCCACCGTTCAGCTGTAAACGTCAAGAAGCCCATTATTCAATCTTTTCCAGACAGCCCTATATTACTGAATTTACTGATTCCAGGCTGGCGATAGCTGCCGTTCCGTGAGCCTGGTAGTAAATATCTCTTCTCCCCACTCATCGATCAACTTCAGAGTCACGCTCCGCTGTCCTTTTGAGCCCGAAAAGGTAAGCAGACCAAAGTTATACCCCCGGTACTCAGGACCGGCAAACTGGTGAAAACGAACGTGTCCGGGTTCTCCCTCGGGGAAAGGTTTATTACTGACACCTGCATTTGACGAGAGTAGTTCATAAAAAGGATATAGATCGCCAGGACGATACAGCCGATTGACCGTCCCGACGTGCCAGTCTCCTGCAGCGAAGATCACTCCGGTAATCTGCTCTTGATTCAGCCACTGCAGAAACCGGTCCCGCTCGTCTCTAAACCGATACCACGATTCTCCAGCATCAAAACGGTCGACGAGCATGGTTCCACCATTGACAATAATCTTAAAAGTTGCCGTGCTCTTAGAGAGGCTGTCTTTAAGCCACTGGAGTTGCCCTTCACCGAGCATCGTTTGAGGATCTGGCGAAGTGTTCGGATCCCGATGATATCGATCATCAAGAAGAAAGAACTCGGCATCTGCAATCCGAAAGGAGGTAAATACCCCGGGCACCTCCGGAAGACCCGCCGATGCATTGGGGTAGTACTTCCGAAACGTGGCAAGGCTCAGCTCCTTCCAACGAAAAGTACGATCCGAGTTGTTGGGACCAAAATCGTGATCGTCCCAGATTCCGTAAGTGGGTGTCGTCGCAACCAGGGTTCTCAAGCCGGGAAGATTTCTCAGATTCCGATGATATCTTGCCATGACGTATTCTATGACGTCCTGAGTAGTCGCGTAAGCACCTTCCGCATTCGGCATATAATTGTTGTCGCCGATCAGCATCAGTGCAGCCGGCCGAAACTGAGCAATCTGTCCCCAAATCGGTTGCACCGGAACTCGTCCCGGAAATGTACAGGAGGCAAATGCGACGGAGAAGTTACTGATCTGGGTGGGAGAGCTTCTGGGCTGAACCTCCGGAGGCATTAAAGAGAAGACTTGAGGTACTTCTGTTCGAAGGGTCCGTCCATCCAAGACCACCTCGTAATAGATCATCCAACCTTCATTGAGGTTTTCAAGCTCGATCACGCCAACGTGAGGTGGGGTGTCAGATGTCCGACCACTGGCTTCGCCGAGTTCCAACGGTTCGCCCAGACTGCGACCATATTGAAGGCGTGGCTCTTGCCAGTAGCGAATCGTCACATCGGCGGCTTGGTCCGTTTCCAGCCATATTTTCGCTGAGTTAGTAGTTGTATGGCCCACCAGTGGTCCACTGAGCAGTTCTGCCCCCATCCCAGTCAGGGACAATCCAAATAAGGCAATGATCAAGCCGGCAATGATTCGTCTCATCTTACCTGTCTCTTTCTCTGAAAATTCTTGCTAGTGCAACATCATCATTCAGCAAATCCTATGGACGGACGCAGGTCTGAGTCAATAGCCACCTTGGTTGGCTCGATCGATCGTTATCGAACTGGTCTCGATTGATCATTTACTCGTAACCTTGAGACCTCTAGAATAAGGCTGAATATCCACGGTCAGGTCCAGTATTTTTAAACCAGGAGGTCGTATCATGAAAAAGCGTTCGATGCCCTTGTCCCGCAGGCAGTTTCTCAAGGCATCTTCCGCCGCCGGGGTTTCGTCGATTTCGATCCTGAAGTCGACGACTGCATTCGGAACTAGGGCAAATTCTATGCTTCAGGTCGGTTTGATTGGCTCTGGCGGTCGGGGTACATCCGATGCCAAGAGCCTGGTTGGGACCGGAAAGGCAAAGATTGTAGCCATCGCTGATTATTTTGATTTTCAGCTCAAGGAGCCTGCCCAGGAATTCCAGGTCTCGTCATCTAAATGTTACTCAGGGATCGATGCCTATAAGCGTATTCTCGAGATGGACGAGGTCGACGCTGTTATGCTGACGACCCCTCCTTATTTCCGGCCGGAGCAGTTTGAAGCTGCCGTAGGGGCCGGCAAGCATGTTTTTGCTGAAAAACCGATTGCGGTCGATGTCTGGGGCTGCCGAAAGTTCATGGAGGCAGGAAAAAAAGCGGCTCAAAAAAATCTGACTGTGGTTGCCGGTTTGCAGACTCGCTACGCCGAAGGACGTCAGAAAATTGCGGACATGATCGCGAATGGTGCCATCGGGGAACCCGTCGTGGCTCAGTCCAAACGCCTGGGGGGGGATCTGTGGCGTCGGGAACGCCTTCCCAACTTTACTGAGCGCGACTTCCAGGTTCGAAACTGGCTCTACTATCTCTGGGCGTCAGGGGATTTTCTTGTTGAGATGCATGTTCATAATCTTGATGTGATCAATTGGATGTCAGGCATGCTGCCGGTTAGTGCGTATGGAAGCGGAGGACGCAAGGTTCGGACGGACATAGGCGATATCTACGACCATATCGCTGTCCATTATGAATACCCGAACGGCTTCCACCTTTCTCATACTGGTTCTCAGATTTCCAGTGGATACAGTGGACAGGAGGCTCAGATTATCGGGACTAAAGGCACCTATGACACTCAGCAGGGTCTGATTCTCAAGTCGAAAGAAGCCATTTCGCAGGGAGAAGGTCTCCGGAACGCGACCGATCGCCAAATGGAAGTTTTCGCCTCCAGTAGCCTAGGGGAAGGAACATACACGAATAATTCCGAGTACGTTTCGACGAGCACCTTCATGTGTGTCCTTGGACGAACTGCTGCCTATCGAAATGAAAAGGTAAGCTGGAAGGAACTCTGGGATTCCAACGAACGCATTGAAATGCCTGTGTAAACGACAATCGATCCGTTCGACAACTTACTCGAGGCCGGGAAGGATGCCTGTTGCTCGATTACTGATCATTGGTCTCTTCGTCCTTGGCTGGACTGCGTTCACTCCGGCACAAGAGGCCTGGGTGGATCTCTTCGACGGGAAAACACTGGAGGGGTGGGTCAATGTCAACTGCGGACCCGAAACGTGGTCGGTCCGCGATGGAATGATTGTCTGCACCGGCAAGCCTACTGGTGTTCTCCGGACGGAGAAGCAGTACCAAAACTACATTCTCGAACTGGAATGGAGACATATGGAGGAAGGCGGAAACGCCGGCTTGTTCGTCCACTCCGACCCCATTACAGCCAGAGGGCAGCCCTTTACTCGCTCAATCGAGATCCAAATTCTGGATGGAAATCACGGTGATATCTTTTCGATCCATGGAGCGCGTCTGACCCCGGTTATTCCTCATCCCAGGGGCTGGAATCGCGCTCTTCCAACCGAGAAAAGAGCTAGACCCGACGGAGAGTGGAACCACTACCGAGTAGAATCACGTGATGGCGTCATCACCCTCGCGGTGAATGGCCAGGTGGTCAATCAAGCTGTCAATGCTGTACCGCGCAAAGGGTATATCTGCCTCGAGTCGGAGGGTAGTGAAATTCATTTCCGCAACATCAGAATCCGGGAGCTACCCTCCCATCCAGCTCCAGATCCGGTGACGGCGCGAATGGCCGAGAATCATAAGATTCTTTACAACGGGCTCGACTTGCGTGGCTGGCAATCCTCGGCTGAACCCCCTGCCTGGACGGCGGATGACTGGATTCTGAAGCCAGTAACAACCGAGGGAGAAGACCGAGCCTCCCGAACGCTCTGGACTGTCAGCGAGTATAAGAATTTTAACCTGATCGTTGATTGGCGACAGGTTTCGGATTCAGTAGGGCGACAAATGCAACATATCTTACCGGATGGAACTCCGGCTAAAAATGCTGACGGCTCGCCCTTGATGGTTACTGTTCGAGACGCCGGACAGTCGGCAATTTTCTTGAGGGGATCGGAAAAAGCATCCGTGCAGATTTGGAGTCACCCGATAGGGTCAGGCGGGATAGAAGGCTATCGGTCAGCCTCTAATCAGGAATCGGCAACGCGAATGGCAGTGACTCCGATGCTAAAGGCTGACCAAGATCACGGCGAGTGGAATCGATTTGAGATTGTGGTTGAAGGTCAACGCGTCACCGTCCTCCTTAATGACACGGTCGTGGTCCGTAATGCTCTGTTGAGGGATCTTCCGCTCCAGGGGCCGATTGGACTGCAGTTCCCGGAAGGTCAGATCGAGTTTGCCAACATCTATATTCTCGAAAAACCCTGATCCACCGGGATCCCAGTCCACTCGAATGTAGGTTCAACAGGGAGAGGATCGCGGACTGGAAATGCCAGATCTTATCCAGCTTTACGCATCATTCTGCCGCTGGTTTCCAGCTGTTCACTCCCTCCCGCATGAAGCAGATGAAGGGCCTCAGGGAGAGTCGACACTTTCGTGCGATGTCCGCCAGGGAAAATCACTTCGTACTTCCTCCCCATAATCAGGTTTCCGATCGGATCCCCCTTGAAGCGAACTTCACAGCGGCTTTTATACCCAATTTTCAACTGAAAATCTGAACTGATAAACATGAAACAAGCTCCTGTTCTTGGTGGAAACTGACAAAGGAAATCAGGGGTTGTGCTTGCAACCCGGCGATGATAGTCCCAGGGTCTCAAGGCATTTAAGACGACGGTCTCCCAGCACCTCCCAGAGATCTTGAGGGCGATATCTTAGTTTTCGGAGTGCTAAGGCTTCGATGTCGTCGAGTCCGCTCCACTTGCCGGAAGGAGGATAATGAGGCAGATCGTCTTGTGGCCCCAGTTTGAAACGAAACCGAATGAGCGATAATTCACCGTGGGTTAAGGGTTCTGTTCTCGTCATTTCGTTCTACTTCTCTTTGTTGTAATGACGTTAATCTAAGAAGCAGGTTCCGTTCCAAATTTGAAAATATTCCTACAACCCATTGTAAATTCGATATTTAGTCTAATTCCAGGAAGGAAGATACCAGTCTTGGCTTGCCGAGCCATGCAAAGCAACAGCCGCTTTCAGAGCAGATGGCGGGGAACAATCGTCAATTTACTGACGCGAATTCTTCTCGTCAGATGGGTGTTCAACCAGAATGGGATGCACTCGCCTGACAGTGACCTGTTCGTCACGCGTACCTCTCGGATCGACATGGGGTGCCTGGCGGAAGCCGGGAGGGGGTACATGAACCGTTACCTGGAAATGCCTGTCAAGAATTGGCTTCTGAATCAATCGCCATACAAACCGCTTTATCAATTTCCGAGTCGCAGGTA
>DATGOF010000701.1:0-5631 GCA_035306285.1 Acidobacteriota bacterium
AAACCCTTCAGGTATTCAGGCAGATGCTCGTATGGGCGAGGTCCCAAGAAATGCACGTTCTCGAGAGCCTGCAGCCGAGAAACGTCTGTTTCCACCGGGCCGATCAACACGAAATTCCACTGTGGCTCCTGACGGGCCGTCCTGGCCACCCACTCCTGATCAATCCATCGAAAAATGGTGCCTACATAGCCGATCCGTGGAGGTTTCAGGCTCATCAGGTCGGAGGCGATCTCCAGTTCCGGGGCTTGTGCTTTTGAAAAATGGTCGCAATCGGCTCCGTTGGGAATCGTCCAGATCCGACGGCAGAAAGGGCGCTTGGCCTCTGACAGAGTTTCTGCGGTGGTCACGACCCCATCCGCTTCCATCATTAGCTCCTTTTCGAGTGACTCAAACGAGTCGGGAAATGAGGGAACCAGTGTGAAATCGTCACTGCAGTGGTACAGCAGTGGTCTGCGCGGAAGTCCCTTCAGAAGGTCGAGTGCTCCCGCATGGCCAACGATATAAAGCACAGATTTAAATCCGAGAGAGGTCAGTGCCTTTTGAAACCAGTGACGAACCCACCACTGGTTCAAACGATTGACCTTCCGACTTCCCAGTTGCCATGCCGGCCCTCGATAGGGAAGCAGGTAGCAATAGGAGTGAACCCAGAGGTTTCTGGCCACCTGCACAGGCCCCTGCCTGAAGCGTTTCCATAACCTGAGTGCCTCTTCCCGTCGAGTCAAGAAAGACAGAGGATTCGATGGGGCTTCGATGTAAAGGACCCTCCGGGTCTTCGCCCACTGCATTGCCAGATGATGCTTGCTCATACGGGAAGGTGCGTCCCAGACCGGGCCGTACAATATAACGCTGTCAAGAAGATTACCGTCCACGAACCACCTCGTAGATGGCGACCCAGGCAGGCTCTTGAAACCTCCCCTCTCGGGATCCGGCTTCGCCTTGGCCGCAAGCTCTGGAATCATGTTGCGCCTTTATCGGAGCGACTTTCACTCCCGGGGCGCAGGGGACATAGAGGGTGAAACTGCCATTTCTGCCGGTCACGTCAAAACCGGCATCTTGCGCGTCGCAAAACGCCAACAATCGACAGCCAGGGATCTCTGTTCTACTGGGCACTGGGGCCACCATCCCGGTTGATTGATTCCGCTTCTGGCGAGGTGCTAGCCGTATCATAATTGCGGAAAAGAATTTTTCTCACCTCCAGCCGCGGTGATTGATAGATGAGGAGTGTCGGGGTTTTGCCTTCCATCAGAAGTTGCCGTAAGCGTTCCAGTTCCTTCGACGCTGAGGCTGCGCGTCCCCATACCAGATGCGTGACTCCCCATTGTTCAAGTCGCCGCACCAGACGTTCGGAATCCTGCAGCTCCTCAAAGGATGCGAGACCCCGCGCGAGGCCACTGGCCCAGAGATATTCTCTATCCAGGTAGAATCCCCGGTCCTCCCAGATCAGGAGGCGGGCTTGTGAAGGTAGCGCCTTATTCAGGAGCTGAAAATCATCAAACCACCCAAAGCCGGTAGCCGTCAGGCTTGCTCGCAGGTAATCATTGGGATTTTTCAAACCCAGCGTGACGGCAGCGGCTGAAGTGTGATGATAGAAGTTAGTCAGAAGACCGGTGCCCAGCCAGGCAACCAGCACGCCGACGACAATGATCTTAAACCAGCCGGCAACCTGGAGGTCAGCAAGAAGAGCTCCGATGCCGAGTACGGTCAGTACCATCAGCAGTGCCACGACCGGCAAGAGAGAGCGCACTCGAACATACGTCAGGTACCAGATCGGAAGCGCTGCGGCACTGAAAAAAACGGCCAGTCGAAACCAGGAGGAGGGCATTTGCCTTCGATAAATGGCTACCAATGGAAGACAGGTGAGGAGAACCGGACCGATTACTCCACTCCGAAATCGGTGGGGGTCCATCGTGATGTCCCAGGGAAGGGTCAGAAGACCCCCAAGGCTCCTGGAACCGACTGTCTTGAAGAATGACAGTTGAGTCAGGTAGGCGGCGGCTTCCGCAGAGAAGTTGAGTCCACCAAAAAATGCGTACAGGTAAGGATAGATTGGATTCCCTGTGTACCACCAGCTTCGCAAATGCCAGGGCAAGACGACGAGAAAAGCGGCTGCCGAAATCACCGCGGCCGGAGCCAGACGAGCCGGCAACGACTGTCCATCTTGCCGCCGCTCCATTAGAATGACTGCGATCAACGCCGCAATGAGCGCGATGACCAGGCCGGCATTGGAAATGCGCCCGGCTGCGAAAGCTCCCGCCAGAACACCCGACAAGACGAGCCATCGGGTGGTCTGCCTTGCCTGTAGCCAAATGGTGAGGGCAGCAAAAGCCAGCAGCAGGAACAGAGCTGCGGCAACGTCAACCAGGGCAATTGACGACTGATAGATGACGTCGCTGATCGAAAGATAGAGGAGAACAGCCACCAATGCGAAAATTCTTCGCGTGCGCCCTCCGGCCAACTCGTAAATAACCAGGCAGCTCAAGAAAACAGCCCAGAAGTTCATCATCTGGGCGACTTCGGCATTTTGGAACCACTGAGCAAACAAAAAGATCATCTGGATCAGTAAAGGCCAGGCGGACTGATACATCGAGGGGAGGTATGTCATCCCTCCCGCGAGCAGGTAAATCTTCGGAATCGACAGATGGTAAATCAACGAGTCGACTCCGGTGACAGGGGCCATGGCAGCCAACAGGTTGAGGAGTAGGTGCACCGTTACCAGCCCCACGAGCAACAATCCCGCGATCTTCCCGAGAGTCCCTGACCTGGCGGTCGCATCAAGAACCGGCTCGCAACCATGTCCTACCTGGTCTGGCCGGGAGAAAGATTCTCCCTCCCGAAACAGGCGGTGCAGAAGAAATGCTACTCCACTCAGTAGGACGAGAAGGAACCAGGGCGGCAACCAGAGAAGATGTAGAAAGGCAGTACCGGCCGTTAAAAGGGCCAGGAAAACCAAACCGGCTCCCCCTGCCAGTGCGAAATCAAGGACCCAGCGCCTCGTCTTCAAGCCGGCCGCAGCCAGTATCCAGGAACCGGAAATCGTCGCCACGATTGCAATCACTAAAAAGGCAATGAGATTGATTACCTGCTCCATGGTAAAAACTCAACTATGACCTGCCCGTACTGGCTCCACAACCCGTGGTAAAAGACGATCTGGACCACGACAATCCAGATGAGTAGAGGAAGCTTCCATCCTCTGAGAGGACCCTGGGACGAATCAGAAGAGGGCATTTGCAATACGCTCCATCCCCTTGTACAGGTAACTTCCAAACACAAAAAGAGCCCACATCAAGAGAATCCAAAACGGAATTTCGTAAAAGATTCTTCGCATGGACCTGGCAGCAAACTTGCTCTGATCCGGCGTTTCTGGCCGGCGGCTTGTCTTCATCCCGCTTTCAGAACCTTGCGGTAAATGCCATCAATTTTCTGCAGGTGGAGATCCAGGCTAAAGAAGTTGTGCGCCCTGACGGCGCCCTTCTCGCCCATTTCGCTCGCCCGGGCCGGATTCTGCAGTAACCCGACGATTTCTTCCGCTAACCCTTCTACATCACCGGGCTCAACCAGGCGTGCTGCCTCCGGCCCGACAATTTCGGAGGTTGGCCCCACTCTTGTGGCGACGATGGGCAGGCCGGCTGCCATCGCTTCTATCAGGGGTCTACCGAATCCTTCGGGCGCCAGCGAAGGGAAGACAAGTAGATCCGCTACAGCCAGGATGCCGGCTACGTCCTCCTGAAAGTCGAGAAAAAGATAATGATCTTCAAGACCTGCTTCCCGGACTGCACGGCGGAGTCTCTCCCGATTGTCTAGCGGAAGATGCAACGCTCGCTTGACTCGTCCCTTCCAACTTTGTCGATAGAACGGGCCGGCCCCTGCGGCAGCGACGATAAACTTTACATTCGGAACCTTTCGGACGACGCGGACCGATGCTTCCAGCAGAAAAAAATGTCCCTTTGCCTGCTGCACATTACCCAGAATCGCAACGACCGGCGCGTCTAGTGAAATGCCAAGCTTGGCTCTTTCCGACTTACGCTTGGAGTTGCCGACTTGAAAGACGGCCACCCGGACAGCGTTGTGAATGACATGAACCCTGTCCGAAGCCGGGAGAGCAGAACGCACGAAGCCACTGGTCGCAATCACGGCATCTGCCAACCGGACAATCTGTCGTCCCTGCCAGTTTCGTAGCTGTCGATTGGATCCAGGAACTTCCCGGATATGCCATACGAGAGGAATATCCAGTTTCCGTGCCGCCCGAGCAACGGGAAGCAGCACGCTGCTGTTGAGGTGAACAAGTTCCGGCTGCCTTTCCTTGATGAGCTGAAGACTCCTTTGCATGGTTAGTCGCGAACTCACCATCCATCGCAATACCATACGCACCCGCAGGGGAACGTGCATCCCGTAAGAGAAGGCAGCCGGCAATCGGACGACATCCACACGAATCCCGCTCGACTTCGCGAGATCGAGAACAGGACCGAAACCTGTAAAGACAATCTCTGGACAGTATCCGAGCTGTTTCAGTCCTCGCGCCAGCTCCAACAGACTCAGAGGTGCCCCCCCCAGTCCGCCTCCGTGATGCAGATAGAGCACGCGCCTGACTGTTTTCATGCCTATTCTTGCTCCGTCACCTGAGAGTAAGGATGCACCTCTATCATCTAAACAGCTATGGAAGATCAGTTCAGAAGCTTCGCTGAAAGCATGCCTTCAGGAGGCCACACCGGTAGACTGCAGTGAGAATAATTATCGTCTTCACCAGCAAGGGATAAATTCCCCGTCCTTCAGGCCCCAGCATGCTGGGATGATAATGGACGCGGCCAGCCCGATGAGCGCGCCGCCGGTCGAGAGGAAGGAGATCAATTACCTTTGGGCTGAAACCGGTCGACCATTCTGTTTGCGTGGGGTTCGACGAAAGCGTGTCTGGACAGTGATTCCTCCCTGAAATCCTACTCGTGCTTCCAAGCGCCAGGTGTCGATCACCTGTCCGTACCGGGGAGAGGTTAGCGCGGGCACGATCTCAACCGTCTGAAATCCACCGTCCTGAACCTGCATTTCCAGCGCTACGCCGTCTAAGTCCAAACCTACACCCGAGGAGTTCCTCGTTATGCCGAGCACCTCTCGAGAAGGATGCAGGTTCCAGCACCACAATGCCTCATGGCTCAGCTCGCCTCTCAAGCGGTCATAGACCGTCACCGTCGCAAGATCAGTATTACAGTGGATCGACCTTCGATGGATCACCGGGTCCTGAAGCCGCCTGAAAGCGTCATGTTGTAACTCGATGTAGAAGCCATCAGCCCTGATCTCCTCTTCAAGAACTCGCACATTGATATTCATGGGCTCCAAACTAAAAAGAAGATCCGGATCGAAGGGAATTACCTCACAGCCGTCCACCATCACAGTATTGTGGCTGCAAGTTGAGCGAAGAAGGTTACGCAGGGTTGGATTCCCGGTGTACGATCCAGTTCCAGGATCTTCAATCACCGGCATACCTTCCAGCCACAGCTCAAAAGACAGGAGATCGCTGTGAGCGTGGCCACTGGCGTCTCTGGCAGCAGGTCGAGAGCGAAGGGCCAGGTAGACTTTCTTCTGTTTGGCAATGAACCAGCCGGCCTCACGAAAATGATGGATTCCTTGTGAGGGCTCGAC
>DATGOF010000702.1:0-3447 GCA_035306285.1 Acidobacteriota bacterium
TGTCAATGACCCGGACGACGATACCCTGTCGATTACCTGGCAGGCCAGCGGTGGAAAGCTGGATCAGCAGGACGGAACAGCTGTCCTCGATACAACCGGTTTGGAACCCGGTCGATATTCGGTGAAGGCTGAAGTCAGCGATGGAGACAATGTCGCCAGTTGTTCGGCCGACATCACCGTCGAGAAGCGAAAGCTGCCACCGACTATTACCTGTCAGCCTTCCTCGGTCAGCGTCACTGAAGGTGATTCCGTCACGTTGAATGCTCAAGCTTCTGATCCCAACGATGACCCGCTGACCTACAGCTGGACCGTCAACGGCCAGTCGATAACCAACAATAGCCCGAGCTTCGAGTTCGGAACCGAAGGACGCTCACCAGGCCAGTACAAGGTCGAGGTTACTGTCACGGATGTTGACAATATGAGTGCTAGCTGTGAGTTCACTGTGACAGTTGAAGAGCGACCCAATCGGCCGCCCACCGTTTCACTCCAGGTGAACCCGACAGAGGTCTTTGCCGGTCAAACGGTCACGGCTACCGCCACGGCCAATGATCCGGACGGTGATTCACTGAACTACAGCTGGAGTGTTGACGGGCAGTCGCGGCCCGGTTCTGGCTCCCAGTTGACCATTGACACCAGCGGCATGACCGGTGGCAGTCACAGTGTCAGCGTAACCGTCAATGACGGTCGCGGTGGCACCGCCAGTGATACGCAGAGCTTCTCGGTTACCGAAAAGATCATCATTCCGGTTAACCGAATCGAGCCTGACAATAAGGCCAAAGCGCAACTTGATGAGATCGCGCTTAAGCTGCAGCAGAATCCGCAGCTACGGGCTCGGATCACCGGCCATACCGATGATCGCGGAAGCGAAGAGGCCAACCAGCGTGTCGGTCAGCGTCGTGCAGATGCGGCCAAGAACTACCTGGTGCAGCAGCACAACATCGACGAAAGTCGGATCGAAGCGACCAGTGCAGGCGAAAGCTCGCCAATCGGTGACAACACCACCGAAGAGGGTCGTCGCCAGAACCGTCGCGTCGAAGTTGAACTCTTCGTGCAGTAGCCGATAACACCGACTGGCGAACAAAGAATCGACTTTGTTCGCCAGTCTAGTCTGCTAAGATGAAAGGCGGTTGCGAGAATCCCCTTGCGGCCGCCTTTTTGTTGGTATGAAGAAGCGTTTCTTAACTCTCTTATCCCTGCTGTCTTTGAGTTCACTGCTCTATGGGGAACCTGACTTGATTCCTGTCGGCCCCTTCGGAGGTGACGTTCGCTCTCTAGCTGTCCACCCCGCCAATCCTTCAGTGGTTTTCCTGGGAACAGCAGACGGGCAAATTTTTCTTTCAGAAGACTTTGGAGGGGAGTGGAAGAAGCTGATCCCGGGGATAAATCGGCGCGAATTGGTCATCGACAGCCTCGAGTTTCATCCTGACGATCCCTCAACTCTCTACGCGGGAGGCTGGGAACTCAAGAGCAATCAGGGATATCTTTACCGTACCCGGGACTTGGGACAAACCTGGGAAAGCATTTCTCTCGGTCCGTTCCACAGCAGTGTTCGCGCCGTTGCCATTTCTCCGGTTGATCCCGATTTGATCGCCGTCGGCATAAACGAGGGAGTCATTATCAGCCAGGACGGAGGTCAATCATGGGATCGGATTACGAGGGGATATCGCAGTCTTTACAACGTCCATTCGCTGGCGTTTCATCCTCACGAAAGAGACACTCTCTTCGTTGGAACGTTCCGCCTGGCATGGAAGACGAGAAATCTCGGCAAAAGCTGGGAACCTATCCATGAAGGAATGTTCTGGGATAGTGACCTGTTCACTATTTTGATTCATCCCAAGACTCCTGACATCGTATTCGCAAGCGCCTGTTCGGGAATCTACAAATCAGAAAATGCCGGTACGAAATGGAGCCGCCTCCGAGAAGGACTTCCTGATGAAGCCAAGCGAGTCCGCACACTCCGGTTTGATCCGGCCGATCCCAATATTCTGTATGCTGGTACTACAGTCGGACTGTTTCGCACCTGGAACTCGGGAGCAAGCTGGGAGTCTCTTTTGGCCGATATCGTCATCAATGCGATTGTTGTTGATCCCCTCGATTCCTCGAGAATCCTGATCGGTACAGATGATGCCGGCGTTCTTATCTCGACTGACCGTGGAAGAACGTTTGAGCCTTCCAATCATGGATTTGTTCAGCGTCAGGTCCCCACAGTAGCGGTTGCCGGAAATGGAGAGATCTACGCCGGGATTACTCTAGACCGCCATCATGGTGGCTTTTTCGTGTCCCGTGATTCAGGCAAGACCTGGACAAAATACAATCAGGGATTGGGCACTGCGGTAGCCGGAATTCGCACCATTCTGCCTTCAGAGCACACAGAGAAGGTGTTTCTGGGAACCAGCCAGGGCGTGTTCTGGGGCGTACCGGAGCGTCAAGATTGGAAAAAGATCGAAGCAACCGGAAAGCTGGTGATTCTGGATCTTGCATTTGCTGATGCCGACGAGACCAGCATGTACCTGGCCACCAAACAGGGCCTCTACCATCTTGATACAGAGGGGCCCAAGCTACGTCAGGTCGAAATTCCAGTTTATGATCGTGAGTTCTATTCCGTCCTTCGCGACTCCGAGACAGACATGGTCTTCGTGGGAACGGATATGGGGGTCTTTCGATCAGATGATGAAGACAAGACCTGGACCATCAAAGTCAAAAACCTTCCTTATACCAGTGTCAAGGAACTTCAGAAGTTCGGAGACCGCCTTTTTGCCGGCACGCGAGACGGGCTGTTTTACTCCGATGATCTCGGCGAGAAGTGGCACAAGGCGGAAGGTGTTTTCCCGATTGAAATCGGTACCATCCAAGCTAACCTCAGAACACCAGGACAGATTTATGCCGCTGATGTGCTGGTAGGCTATCTCTTCATTAGCCACGATTGGGGCACCACCTGGGAGGCCTTGAATGTCAGAAATACGGTTTCCCGGATCTCATCTTTGGTCTTTTCGAGTCATTCAGGGAATCTTCTGGCAGGGACTGTGTCAGAAGGTGTCTTTCAAATTCTTCCTCCCAGCACCCAGGCCTCCCTCCAGTCTCTTGACTCCGAATAATCATCCACTGCGTTGCGAATCATCCTCCGGAATGATTCGGGTACCCGATAGAAAATCGTGTCCGCACCTGCGCAAAGGATCGAAGATACCCCACACAAGGCCGATACCGCTGAGTGCAACAGGTAGAAAAAACAGAACTCGAATCAGGATGGCCGATAATCGGATATCCTCGGGATCCGTCTCCGGCTCAGCCCCATCCCGAATGATGCGCAATTGAGTCAGGTACATTCCCGGTGTCTGTTGCGAGGTAGTCAAAAAGAACAGCGAGGTCAGAAAGAAAAGAAAGACCGAAATCAAGGCCGCCCATTCCAGGGAGTCGGCCATAAAAAAGTCAAAGCCGAGAATCCAGGAG
>DATGOF010000703.1:0-2390 GCA_035306285.1 Acidobacteriota bacterium
CGTATTCCAGCAGAAGTTTATTTAAGGAGTCCCGCTCAAAATTCGGACGTTTGACCAGCTGACTCAGTTGGACTCCGGCGGGCGAGCTGTACTGGCGGCCAAGATTAGATAGAAACGGCGAGCTCTCCTTCAAATACTGGCTTCTCAAGAGAGCAATGGCCTCATCGATCCGTCTCCAGCGCTCCTGAAATGTTCGGATCTGCTCAGAGGATACCAGTCCGAGCTGGTGACCGCGTTCCATCAACCTGCGGTCGGCGTTGTCGACTCGTAAAAGGAGGCGGTATTCAGCTCGGGAGGTGAACATCCGATAAGGTTCGTCGACGCCCTGCGTGACCAGATCGTCGATCAAAATTCCGATGTAAGCCTCGTCGCGGCCGAGGATGAACGGAGGCCGGTTTTGTACAGCCAGAGCAGCATTTATCCCCGCAACCAGGCCCTGTGCGGCGGCCTCTTCATACCCGGTTGTGCCGTTTATCTGGCCTGCGTGAAAAAGCCCCCTTAGTCGCTTGGTTTCCAGCGTGGGGAACAGTTCACAGGGTTGGACGTAGTCGTATTCGACGGCATACCCGGGGCGTACCATAATGGATTGCTCCAGCCCCGGAATAGCATCCAGCATTTGCCGCTGCACATCCACGGGCATACTGGTGGAAAGGCCGTTGACATAGACGGTGCCGGCATCCAGTCCTTCTAGCTCGAGAAAAAGCTGATGAGACTCCTTGTTACTAAACTTGACAATCTTGTCCTCGATGGAAGGACAGTAGCGTGGCCCAATACCGACAATTTCCCCCCCATAGAGAGGGCTTCGATGGAGATTTGACTGGATTACTTCATGGACACGAGTATTCGTGTGTGTAATCCAACAGGGGATCTGCTCCAGAACCGGGCCGCTGCTGCGGTAAGAGAAGAGAACCGGTTCCTTGTCTCCATGTTGGGCCGGAAACCTGCTGAAATCAACGCTTTTTCGATCGAGTCGGGGAGGCGTTCCAGTTTTAAGCCGACCCATCTGGAACCCAATCTGCCGTACCGAGGCCGCAAGTTCGGTGGAAGCCTTTTCTCCCGACCTACCCGCTCGAAACTTTTGCTCTCCAACATGACACAGCCCGTTCAAGAATGTTCCGGTTGTGAGAATCACGACTTGGCAGTGCAATTGTGATCCGTCGGAGAGGGAAACTCCGGTGACTTTACCCCCGCTGGCGTCAAGGGAAGCCACCTCGCCTTGGATGAGGATTAAGCCTGGCACCTCTTTCAACAGAACCTGCATTTCCTTTCGGTAGGCCTTCTTGTCGTTTTGCGTCCGTGGCGCTTGCACGGCGGGTCCACGACTTCGATTGAGGAGGCGAAACTGAATTGCGGTGCGATCAGCAACCAACCCCATTAATCCACCCAGTGCATCAATCTCTCGGACCAGGTGTCCCTTGGCAATTCCACCGATAGAAGGATTGCAGGACATCTGGGCAATCATGTCCAGGTTGATGGTTATTAGCGCCGTGCTGGCGCCCATGCGGGCCGCTGCCGCTGCCGCTTCACAGCCGGCGTGACCGCCGCCAATCACTACTATGTCGAAAATTTCGCTGCCTCTACCCATTAGGGAGATTATAACGAGAAACAAGCCCGCCCCGGCAAACGGCACCCGCGGATCTTCCTTCGGCTTGCAAAGTTGGTCACGAGGGCAATTGGTCACGAGGGCAGTTTCCGGATCCGTTTGTGAATTTCGCTCGTACAACTCGCCGGACCGGTATAATGGCACGCGATGTTGTTCGATAAGAGAAAGCGCCTGACGCAAACGGTCGCTTGCGCCGGTTGAGCGTCAAAGCTAGCGCCGGGTGCGCTTGACAGAATACTTTCAGAAGTGCGGAGCCGGGTCTATCGAGATCCCCGTGTGCTGATCGGCTTCGAAAAGGCCGATGATGCCGGAGTGTATCTTCTCGACGAGAAGACAGCACTAGTGCAGACGGTCGACTTTTTTACTCCAGTGGTCGATGATCCTTTTTGCTATGGACAGATTGCAGCTGCAAATTCCCTGAGCGATATCTATGCCATGGGTGGCTCACCCCTCTATGCCCTATCCATCGTCGGGTTTCCGGAAGGGAACTTGGATGAGTCGATTCTGGGCGAAATTATGTCCGGCGGAGCCGACAAGCTGGCAGAGGTCAAGGTTCCAATCATCGGGGGCCACTCTGTTCAAGATAAGGAAATGAAATTCGGCTATACCATCACCGGCAGAGTAGACCCGACCCGAATCTACACCAACAGCGGCGCAAAGGAGGGCGATTCACTGGTGCTAACCAAACCCCTGGGCACCGGAATAATCACAACCGGCGTCAAGTTTGGGAAGACGCCAGAAGACGTACTCGAGGAAGCAATCCGCTGGATGCTGACCCTGAATGACA
>DATGOF010000704.1:0-3603 GCA_035306285.1 Acidobacteriota bacterium
GTCCGTCTTATCTAAGCTGGAACCTGGGGGTGATCCGAGACTTCACATTACCCAATCTGATTTCCGAAGAGAATCGCGTCCAGTTTCGCGCCGAGTTTTTCAATCTCTTCAACAACACAAACTTCGGAAATCCCAACACCACGTTCACGAATTCTCGATTCGGGCAGATTACCAGTGCCGGCGCTCCTAGAGAAATTCAGTTCGGACTCAAATTTATCTGGTAAGGTTATTGCAAATCATGTCCTAATGGAGTGTCTCTAACCCATCCGGAGGCACTCAGCCAGAGGAGCCGAAACAATGAAAAAATCTCCGCTTCAAAAGACCGCAGCCACGGCAATCGAACCAGCACCCACCATTCGAAAAGTTGAGCCGCCTGAGCCTGAGCCAGACAGCTCCCATAACGTGCGAAGCGCCGCCGACAAGAAAACCAAAAGGCTTGTCTCCCTCGATGCCTATCGCGGCCTGATCATGATCTCGCTCATCTCGGTAGGATTTGGTTTATCCGCTTTTGAAGGACACTCTATATTCGGGTTCCTGGCGACTCAAGTGGAACATGTCCAGTGGCAGGGCGTCGTTTACTGGGACTTGATCCAGCCGGCCTTCATGTTCATGGTCGGCGTGGCGATGCCGTTCGCTTATGCAAAGAGGCGCAGTCTCGGGCACACTCACAACCAGATTTTTCTGCATGCCGCCAAACGAGCTTTCATGCTGATCGTGATCGCCAATGTAATGGGTTCAATTCATCGAGGAGAACCGACAATCGGCTTTATTAATGTCTTGAACCAGATTGCTATTGGTTACTTGCTGGCCTTCTTTGTCCTCAATAAGAGCTACCGAACCCAGGCTATGACGGCGGTCGGCATCCTCCTCTTCTACACGGTTGCATGGATGCTATATCCCGGCAACGGCCCCGGCGGTCCATGGACAATGGACTACAACAACGTGGGAGCCGATTTCGATCGCTGGCTGCTGGGGCGAACCTACAGCGGGTACTACGTGGGCCTGAACGCGATTCCTTCAACAGCAACTATCCTCTTTGGAGTCATGTGCGGCAGCCTGGTGGGCAGCCAACTGCCGCAGAAGAGGATCATGAAGATACTGGCGATTTCCGGTGTCGGAGGGATTCTCGTAGGGTTGCTGATGAGCCCGTTCGTACCGATCATAAAGCGCATCTGGACGGCTTCCTTTACCTTCTATTCTGCCGGATTCGTCATTCTCGGCCTGCTGCTCTTCTACTGGTTGGTTGAAGTCAAGGGTTACACTCGCTGGACATTTCCCCTGGTCGTAGTGGGCATGAACTCCATTTTTGCCTATATCATTTTCCAGATGGCCCGGGGGTCTGTGGAAGACGCCGTGATGGTATTCGTTCGTCCGATTGTTGAAGCCACCGGTCCTTACGGAGTCGTCATGCATTCCCTTCTTAGTCTGCTGGTTATCTGGTATGTCCTGTACTTCTTCTACAAGCGCCGGATTTTCTTCAAGGTGTAGAGCGGGTTCTTTGTAAACGGACTTCTTTCGAAGAAACAGCAATCTAATGCCGTGGCGGCGATAAGAGCCGGACTGGTCAAAGTCGTGGACTGGCCGGATCCAGCCTCTTTGCCTTGCCCTTCACCCAGGCCGCCCCCTTGCCTGTCCCTTCCACCCTTGCTAGGATTGAACCGCTTTTTCCGACCTCGTTTGAGCAGGATCATCAAATGAACAGACCAGTCATCCGATATCGGTTACTCCGTTCTTTTGTCTTGATTATTTTGACGGCAGTTGCTGGTACTGGCCTAGCACAGCCGGTCGACGTCCTTCAGTCAACCGGACGCGAAATCCTCGGCTATGCCGACCGCATGAGCGTGCCGCCCGGCGAGACCGTCCGCTTCATGATCAGTAGCCGACAGCCGCAATATCAAGCCGAACTCGTGCGCCTAATCCATGGGGATCCCGACCCACGTGGCCCCGGCTTCAAGGCCGAGCCGGTCGACGCACCTTTTGCAGGAACCTACCCGGGTCGAGTGCAAACCTGGAATCCCGGTTCGTATATCGAAGTTCCTCACGATCCAGTGTTGAGCCTGGAGAGTAGTTTGACCCTGGCGGCCTGGATCTATCCCACGACGCCGCGGAAAGGTGTACAGGGACTTATTACGAAATGGGACGCAGAGCAAGGCGGATACGGCCTGTTCATAGATCAGGAGGGTACCGTCTCTCTCTGGTTGAGCGCCGGATCTGGCGACATCTATCGGATAAGCGCCGGGGTTCCCCTCTTTTCCACACCACCCTACCACAATAGCTTTCCCCTCCCCGGCGTCAACTGGTACTTCGTGGCAGCCGTTTTCGATGCGTCTAATCAGACGGTGCGGCTCTATCAACTTCCCTCCTCATCACTTCCGGGCGGGCACCAGCCGGCACGCGTGGAAGTGAAAACAGAAGCAACTCAGGTTGGAAGCAACGACCATCCACTGCTGATCGCTGCTTATCGCAGCGGGCCCGGCCCCCGTTCATCTCCTTCTGGTAACTTCAACGGGAAAATCGACCGCCCGGTTATCTTCAACCGAGCCTTGGGTGAGGACGAAATCTATTCTCTCCAGAACGGGTCTATTGGTTCTGACTCTTCCGAATTGGTGGCCTCCTGGGACTTTTCCATCGACATCTCGACGTCGATTGTCAGGGACGCGTCTCCCAACCGGCTTGATGGACGGGCGGTGAACATGCCGATGAGAGGGGTGACCGGTCATAACTGGACCGGAAAAGAGTTTGATTTTAAACGTGCACCTGAACAATACGGAGCCATTTACTTCCATGATGATGATCTAAGGGATGCCGGATGGACGGCCGATTTTGAATATCGAATCCCGGCGGGATTGCGAAGTGCCATCTATGCTGTCAAAGTCTGCACCAAGAAGGATGAGGATTACATCCCCTTTTTTGTGCCACCATCACCTAATGCTCGGCGATCGCCTATCGCCTATCTGGTTCCCACCTTTACTTACCTGGCCTATGCCAATATCGGAAACGGCTGCAGTGAATGCCGGCAGGCCGAATCGCTCGGACTCTACAGTCGGCACTCGGATGGAAGCGGGGTCGCCTATTCCTCTAGACTTCGCCCCATTCTGGATATGCGGCCGAAGGCAATCACAACCTGGAGCGCGGGCGGGCGCACACCCAGGCACTTCAGTGCCGATCTCTATCTTACGGACTGGCTGGAAGCGAAGGGCTTCACGTATGACGTGATTACCGATCATGATCTTCACCGAGAAGGGAAATCGCTCTTGGCCCATTACCGGGTGGTCATTACCGGATCACATCCGGAGTATGTATCAGAGGCGATGCTTGACGCACTGCAATCGTACATCGCGGACGGAGGGCGGTTGATGTATATGGCAGGCAACGGATTCTACTGGGTAACCTCCCTTTCAGAGGATGCTCCACATTTTATTGAGATCCGGCGCTGGGGAGGCACTCAGGGCTGGGAAGCTGCCCCGGGTGAATACTACCACAACACGAGTGGCGAGTTGGGAGGCCTGTGGCGGCGACGCGGACGTCCACCTCAATTACTGGTCGGCATCGGCTTTACATCGCAGGGCTTTGATCGTAATGCCCCTTTCCAACGTGAGACGG
>DATGOF010000705.1:0-4902 GCA_035306285.1 Acidobacteriota bacterium
AACAGGGTCGACGACCGCCAGGAAACTCATTGAGAGCCGTCGGGAGCTCAATAAGAGATGGCTGACGGTCACTTGCCGATGGAATCAGAACCAGGTAGTGGGCGTCGTATTTCTGAAGCAGCGAAGAGGAATCTGAAGGCTCAATCCATTTATCGGAGTTCTTCACAGCGTCGTGCAATTTCTCCAAAGTCCCCATTTCCTGGGACCATTCACTCAGAAAATAATAGTACTGCCTACGAATCTCGTCATTCCAGAGCCTGCGGAAATCAGATAAACTGGCCCCCTTCCCCTTCTTTAGAACAACATCCAAAATGTCGATAACTTGATCGTTCTGATCTTTCCGAAGCGCAGCCAGCCATTCAACCGGAGCGGGAAGTGGCTCCGAAAGACGGCGTTTGCCATTCATCTCCTGCTGCAAGGTGTACTGCGGTAGTTTTCCCCGGTACTCGGCGTGTCCCGAGAGGCGATCTCCCTGGCGGTGACCTTTCAGGACAATGATATCGCCGCGTGACTCAAAGGTGGCATGGATTTCGAACTCTTCACCTTGGAAATGACTGGAAATGACAACATAAGGAAGCCAGTCAGGGTTGAAAAGCTCTACACGCTCTTGAGAATGAATAACCAGATGAGCTCCTGGTTCTACAGCTTCGGGAATCTCAATATCCCAAACTCCCACCCAGTTCTGGCTGAGGATAAGAAAAATCGTAGCTAGCGATATCACAAACAGTCCACCTGTTTGGGCCCGATTACATTAATTCTTCCCTGAAGCGACTCGTCCCTCGGCCGCTTTCAAACTCATAAAGGCCTGAAACCGTTGTTCGAGTTGATGGGATTCCAGAGTAAACATCTGTTCCGGCTGCAAACCCTCGCTCATTGCTCTGGCAAAGGCATATCCAATAACGTAACCCGGCCTCGACCCTCTGAGAAAGTAATTCTCTAACTGGTCTCCTAGAGGAGCAAAGTAGACTCCCCTCAGTCTGCGACAAAGATCGGGAAGACTTTCTTCGAGCTGGTCCCACTGCGAGCTTGAAAGAAAAATGAAGTCCTCGGGGCGACCTGAGTACTCGAGCTGCTCCGCTGCCCAGATCGCAATCCCGCGCCTGGCGATTTCCGCACCCAAACGGGGTTGAGGAACTGCCACCATTTGATAAAGCAAAGCTCGAGCGAGACTGTAGCGCTTCTGCTCTTCCCTTGTTTGACCTTCCAGCCAATCGGCTCCGATCAAGAGGAATGAACGGGCCTCTCCGTCCACGGGAAGCATCACCGTGGCAAAATCCAGCTTACTCCCCGTAAGCATGAAGACGGGTCTATGCAGAAACGTAACCCATGAAAACTTATCTTGCAGATCCTTCCGGACCCCGTCCAACTGATCAGGGAGCTGCTCAAGCGCTTTCCGCAAGCTAGCAGATCGGCTGCGCAGGTAGGAATAAATTTCTTGAACCCGCTCGTCGCGCAAATGGATCCGGAATTCTCCGGTGGCATCGGAGTAGAGTGTTGACGCAAGAAGAGGATAATACCGGGCTTCAATCTCCTCGTTCCAGAGCTTCTTAAAGCTTTCAAAGCTCTCCTCTACCGGTGCTCGATCAGCCACAAGGGATACGAGGTCGAGTGCCGAAGCTATGTCCTTGTCAGATCGCAGGTACTCCCAGGGATCATAGTCGGAAGCAGCGATAATCCGTTCTGCAAACCATTCACCCTCGATTCGAAACTGCGGATGAGGGCGATGCCACTTGCCCTGGAAACGCCCGTTCTCAAATGAGCCCTCGATACCAATCCCGTCAACTCCAACGGGTAGGCGAAATGTAATCTGGTCCCCGAGTTCCACGTCCAAATCGAACGGGATCCAACGGGGACTGTACACGTCGACCTGGTTGTCACTGACCACGAGAAAGAAAACCGATTTTCGGTTCTCTTTCTCAAAAGCATGCCACAGGCCGTCAGTTGGACCTGCCGAACCGGCTACCAGAAGGGATGGCACCAGGCTGCCCCACAACAGTCCGGCAAACAGATATCGAATCATCAAGGCTCTCATTGAAGGGGTTGCTGTCCTTCGATCGCGGACAGATACGTCTGGTTGTAATCTCCGAAGAGACTGAAGTTGACAAGCGGCTGGTCGCTGCTGATCCTGATGTGACCTCCCACCTGGCTAAAGCCCAGGTCAAAGATTCGCGGCCCATTGGTTAAATCGACGAGCCGTTGACCGGGATCCAGTTGAATCGACTGAATGCCGCTGACATTTCCTTCTATATCGATGGCCTCGATAAAGACTTCCGCAACTTTACTGGTCGGATTCAACACAGCCAGCCCGGTGAACATGTTGAACTCATCCGATTGCGCCACATGCAGGAACAGCGTCTCCTTGTACCCGTCACGCAGCATCGGCAAGGTTGAACGAACCTGACCGTTGTTCAGGCTAAAGGTCACTAACCCGAGGAGTCGAGCGGCAGTCGGGAAAGGTCCAGTCTCTTCTGGTGAGAGCTCCAGCCTCAGATATCCGGTATGGAGGGTAAACTCGTCCAAGCTGGCCGGGTCGATTCCCAGCAGTTCAGACAAGTTGTAACTGGCCAGTTGTTTCCCATCCAAAATAAACTGTCCAGGTTCCTCATTCAGCAGAGCTCCGTCATCATCATAGGCAAAGACGTCCACCTTGATCCGCTTCGTATCCGGATTAAGCAAGCGAAGGACGGTATCTCCGCCGGCCGCAATTGCATAATGAGGAACGAGCAACTCGTGGGCCTGGACGACCTGCTGGGCCGCAATCGAAGAAAGGTTATCCTCGGATACAACAAATTCAAAACCCTTCACCGGAACAGTCGATTGAACCACGACATAACCATCATCCAACTGGACCGGCTCTCCCTCTTCAAGGAATAACTGATCGAACGTCTGAAGCAACGTCCCACCAAGCGGAAGGGTATGAACAACCTCATGAACCTGCACTCCATCGTCGCTGAACAGCGATAGCGTCAATTCGGCGTCGCTATCCTCGCTCGGATTGTACAGGTAGAAGACAGTCGTCTCTGCTGTATTGTTGCGAGCCACCGCGAAATAGAGCTCTTCAGACTCCTTTAACTCTCCACCGATGCCGTCCAGGCGGAGGAGATTTTGATCTCCTACCATAAAGAAGCCCTGCACCGGCCCCTTATTGCCCTGTACAAGCAAGGAGAGAGCCCCCTCATTCGCGCTGGACTCAGTCGTCACGAAAGCAGTCTGTCCGTTGGCCGAAAGGCTTCGCTGGTCGGTATTGCCGGTAGGAACGCCTTCCGCGTCGGAACCGGATATAGTGAGATCATTTCCGATATTGTTCGGATTGATCACTGCCACGCCAATAAAGGTCTTGTCCAGCAATGGATGTCCTAGCTCAAACGAGGTGGGAAAGACCAGGTAATTTAGTTCGGCAGGAATGACAATGATGGCAAAGTCCTGCTCCGTTGAAGAGGTTCCATCGCTCACACTCAGCCTGAATTCAAGAGTCTCTTCCTCTTCAACCGCCGGGGCCACAAAGGACGCTTCCGCTTGATCCGCATTCTCAATCTCTACGTCAGTTCCGGATAGCTGACTCCATTGGTATGTGACTGGCTCTCCTTCCGGATCTTCGGCTTCGGCGGACAGGTTCACCCTGACCCCTGAGGCAACCGTCTGCTCGGGACCGGCGCTGGTCGCCCAGTGAATGATATTAGGCGGGCTGTTAGCGACAATCTCGAGTTCCACAATGTCACTGCTACTGGTCTTTCCATCAGAAACCTGAACGAGAAATTGGAAAGACGTATCTTCCTCCACTTCGGGAGCCACAAACGACACCTGAGCAGAATCCGTCTCGGAAAGAAGATCACTAACTGGATTTTCGGGGTGTTCCACCCACAGAAACTCCAGTTCATCTCCATCTGCGTCGCTACTCTGACTCGCATCGAGAACGACTGTTTCCCCGATCCCGTATCTTTGCTTCGCAGTGGTCGCAGCGGCAACAGGAGGTGTATTGGCCTGAGGATCTTCAACGAGTAGCGTGACATCCATGGTATCGAAGCACGAACAGTTCTCCACGGATACGTTTAGCCGTAATCGAACGGTCGTGTCACTCGTGACTGACTGCGTATTGAACTGGGTCTCTACTTTGTTGGGATCGCTAAAAGAAAGACCCGAGATGCCGGCGGAATCTTCTACGATCCATTCAACTGAAGCCGGTAGCCCAGGGACCACCGAGCCGGGAGGCGCGTCCGGCATATTGGGATTATCAAAAGCCCCGGCGAGCTGAAGCGAGTTTCCACCCTTGATATGCATACTGGGCGGTCCCGCATCGACGACGGGCGGAATCAGTCCGCCAGTACAACTGTTGGTACAAGTGTTTGGAGTCGGCTCCTGGGGTGGTTCCACCACCCCTCCGCCAGCTCCAATTTGAACGGGGGGAAGGAGGAAGGAATCGGTTCCCCCTTTTCCGTCACTTACTTCAACTGTAAATAGATGCGTGGCCGTACTGGTGACGGTATAGAAACGCTGACGGCCGTTGCCGATAAAGTCTCCGCGTACCGAAAATCCAGTCGTATTTACATACCAGGCATAGGTCAGCGTATCTCCGTTTGGATCACTGGCCGACGCCTGAAGATTGATCGTGCTACCTAGAGATGCCGGGTTTGGGGATGCTGTAGCACCGCTAATGACCGGAGGCTGATTGGTGCCCGGTTCGCCTCCACCGGGGGGAGGTGAGCTTTGCAGCCTCTGTGTCCAGAAGCTCTTCGTAATCGTTTGAACGTTGCTTCCTCTCTTAAGGACCAGAATGACATCGAACGAGGATAGAGAGACCCACAACGACGGGATCTCGAACGACGCGAGGTACGTATCGGTTCCAAAGAAGCCCAGCGGTGGATCGGTACGCCACTCATATCCGTAACCACTCAGAAGCTCGGC